>CAZLCQ010000005.1:0-13449 GCA_964557995.1 uncultured Dehalococcoidales bacterium | reverse complement strand
ATTGCCTTGCCCAGCCGCGTACCACAATTGGTGCACGTTTCGGTTAGGGGTGTTGTTGGGGCGCCACAGCCGGGGCAGAAACTGGTACCCGTCACTGAGTCAGCTCCACAATTAACACAGACCTCGGTAGGCCCTGCTAACTCTTTACCGCAGTTTCTACAGAACATGACCTATTTCTGCCACGCGTATTGGAGCTACCATTTCTGAATGAGCTTGCCATCCTTGTCTCTCATGCTTCCTACAACAGCAATTATGAAGTCAACAAAAGCCCAAATCCCTACCGCTATGAGAATGGGAATACCTACGAAGATCCAGGAAGTTGCCACCCCTGCAATACCCAATAGAAGCATTACAACCGCAGTTCCTGTCTTGCCAACGTAGAATCGATGTGCACCAAACTCTCCAAGGAAAAACGCAAGCAAAGTAGTAGCGAGCCTTGATTTGGGTGATATATCACCTGCCAGCTCCTTCGCTACTCTTGCGCCACACTTCATACATATTTCGGTTAGGGGGGTTGTTGGAGCACCACACCCAGGGCAAAAACTTGTACCCACCATTGGCCTGGCTCCACAATTCATACAAAACTCCGGACTGCCTGTTAACTCTTTGGCACAATTTCTACAGAACATCGTTTCCGTTCCCAAAGGACCTCCTTGACAACGAGTACGCGCCCAATTGCTTTCAGAAACTTGCCTTCAGCTGAATTCGCGCTTTCCCAGCGAGACAAATATGATGGCCAGTATCGCCAAGATCCAGCCAAGCAGCGGCACAGTAAAGAGAAGTGCGCAAATGGCTCCGGCAAGTGCCAGGCCCCACACGCGCCTCTTCAGGGCATAAATGCCACCCACTATTGCTAGTATGCTCAATATGATCCCAGGAACGGCAACGAGGGCAAGGAAACTGGCGCCGGGGAACCCCGGAATCAAGCCTGCCAGTGTTCCCGCTATCCCAAGCCCGACTGCCAGCGCTAAGGCAATCAACAGTCCCAGAAATCCTGCAATAATGGTCAGAATACCTGCAGCTGTGGGTTTCCATGTCTTTTCCATTCTATATCCCTCCTTTATATTCGTTCAGATACGATATAGTTAAAACTCTTCCGTGTCAATACCCCGACTCTCTAGTAACAGCCGAGGCAACATCCTTGCCTGAATAGCCTATCCCGGCGCCGTAGTCGCCACACTCTCTGTTCTCACGGGCCATAAATCGCCCTGCTCTTCAGCATCAGTCGTCACCAGGGCAACCAAGCCAGGAAAGTTGTTACTGTTACACCCACTGCGAAGAGAACCGCCCAGATTATCACAGCTATTCCGAGGGTGATAAGAAACATCCTCCACCACAACCCCCAGGCCACTTTCCACGTTGGCCTTACCTCATCGCCCATCTGTTGTTCCTCCTTTTTTCATTCTGTCCAGGTTACAAGCCTCTCAATCGACTGAATGTGCTCTGTCGTGTCTTCGACTCATTATAAGTACGGCTATCAATCGGTGTCAACACAGTTGAAGTGATTCCTTGCTGGATAGCTCAAGGCGAGCCTATCGAACCGTGACCGGCTCTCGAGAACAGACCAGTTCATTCTTCGACCGTGCTCAGGTGAGAGCGGGTTGGTGAACAGTCTTTCCGAAGGCCTTCATGCACCTTGGCCAAGCTCCTTGACCATATAGGCGCCTTCAGGACTATAACCAAGAGAGCGATAGTATTCCCGGGCACCGATGCCGCTAAGCACTGATAGCTTATCAGCCTTGGATTCCTCCCTGGCGATTCCTTCCGCTTCTCGAAGCAACCTTTCACCGAGACCGCGATGTTGCGCAGCCCGCTCCATCCTTTCGCCCAGCGGAACCTCCGGACCAAATACATGTAGCTCCCTGACTATCGCCTTCTGTTGACTCACCCTCAATCGCAGCAAGCCAAACAACGTTTCATTCTCATCCTCATAAGAGAGGAAAACCTCTCTACCTCCTGTGGCTTCATAATCCAACCTGGTCAGATAGGGCCTGTCGATTGACCAATTATCCCTTCGGCGATGCCCATACTCGCGACAACGAATGCAGCTACAACGGACACCTGCCTCCTCCATCTTCTTCCTAACAGTTCCTCTCAATGCCAGGTCCCGGCTCCCAGCTACGATGAATTTGGTCGGAATGTCTCGCATCAATCTGGAAATCCTTACATATTTTGGAATCAAGGTCTTGATGGCTACAAGCAAATCAACCATTACCTCATCGCGATAGGGTCGATAGCGATTGTCTCGATACCAGCTCTCCAACTCACTGCCCCGCACTACCAGCGTGGGGTACAGCTTAAGCCCGTCCGGCCGAAAACGTGCGTCTTCAAACAATTGCCTGGACAGGTCCAGATCATGTTCAGGCGTTGACCCTGGCAAACCAGGCATCCAATGATAGTAGACCTTGAAGCCCTGGTCTCGTAATAGCCGCGTCGCAGAGATGATTTCAGCTACTCCGTGTCCCCTCTGCGTCAGACAGTGAATCTCATCATCCAGAGTTTGAACACCCAGCTCGACTCTGGTGGCACCAAAATCGAGCATTCTAGTTATCTCGTCCTCTCCACAGTAGTCGGGCCTAGTCTCGACGCACAATCCCACGCAGCGGTGGTCGGCGTTTTCATTCGACTTCCTGGCTTCGTCCAGACTACTCGAGGGAATGCCGTTCAAAGCATCATAGCAGTCCTTGATAAACCGGTATTGATAGTCACAGGGATAGGACAGAAACGTCCCACCCATGACGATAAGTTCTATTTTATCACGTGCATGTCCCATTTCAGCCAGTGTTTTGAGCCTCACCTCGACCTGTTTTCTGGCGTCAAAATCACAACTTCGAGCCCGAAGCACTGCTGGAGACTCCAGGGTATAACTCTTGGGCGCCTCGGGAGAACTGGGACAATAAACACATTTTCCCGGGCAAGGAAATGGTTTAGCCATGACTGCTACCGGGGTTACTCCGGAAATAGTGCGAGATGCCTTTCTCATGGCATAATATGCTGAAGTCTAGCAGAGTGTATATATGACTACAAATACACAAGTCTTCGACGAGATAGCTGAAAGCTGGTATCGGGTAAGGCACTGGCCTTTGCTAAGGGACGAACTCGATGGTTTAGCAGCAAGATGGCAAGGCGGCAAGCTGCTAAATGTGGGCTGCGCTCACGGACCTGACTTCCTCTCCTTTCGTCAAGGGTTTGAACTCTACGGGGTGGACTCCTCCCCTGCTATGCTCAGGCAAGGTATAAGGTACTCCGCCAAATTCAGGTTTTATGTCAAGTTCACAGCCGCTGACGCGCTATTCCTGCCCTTCCCTGATAATAGCTTCGATTGGGCTATATCGGTAGCTACTTACCACCATATCAAGGGAAGCGAAGAAAGGAAGAGAGCATTCGAAGAATTGAAGCGGATAATCAAGCCGCAGGGTGAGGCTTTCCTAACCGTCTGGAATCGGAGACAGCCGAGGTTCTGGTTCAAATCAAAGGAACAACAGGTTCCCTGGAGGCTAAGAGAAAGGACAGTCTACCGCTACTATCACCTGTTCTCCTATGCCGAGTTGCGGAAGTTGTTGATCAGAACCGGCTGGGAAATCGTCGCCGTGTCGCCGGAGAACTCCTACCATTTTCCGATAAGGGACTTCTCACGCAACATATGCGTTCTGGTAAGGAAACAGGGGACACCGGTGGTGCCCGAAGTGTGATGCCTGGGCGGGCGCGCAAGGGGCTGTCTCCTAATTTCTCTGAGGATGGTGCTGTACACGCGGTCGAGCACCGGAAAGCTTCCTGGCTATTTGGTTGGTTCGCTCAGGTGCCCAGTCTTCCCCGTCTTCACCTTCTCAGGAAGTCCGGCCTCGATAATACCAATGAAGACCTCTACCAAACTGGGGTCAAACTGAGTGCCGGTGCCCTTTCTAAGCTCTTCCATTACCTCTTCGCGCGATAATGCAGGCCGGTAAGGGCGAGCCGAACTCATGGCCTCAAAGCTATCAGCTATTGCCAGGATGCGGGATTCCAGGGGAATCCGTTCGCCTTTCAAGCCTTCTGGATAGCCGCTCCCATCCCATCTCTCATGGTGATACAAAATGCTGTCTGCACAGCGAAGAAGCTGGGGTATGTTGGAGACAATATTCGTCCCTAAGCGAGGATGGGCCTTGATCGCTTCCCAGTTCTCTGCAGTAAGTTTAGTCTTCTTGTTCAACACTTCATCGGGAATGCCAATCTTACCAATATCGTGAAGCAGAGCAGCAGTGCTTACCCTTGATACCTTATCAGGCGATAGTCCAATCGCCTCCGCCAAAGCCACAGCATAAGTGTTTACTCTCCGGGAATGACCATAGACGTATCGGTCTCTGGCTTCCACTACGGAGACCAGGGCATAAACAGCACTCAGCCCGTCTCGCTTGCCATGAATTCTTGCATCATCCGGCGGGTCGGATGTGGCCTTGGAGGAAGAATAGGTTCGATTGCCTCCCGTCCACTTACCGTAGTACAGAGCGGTATCCGCTGCAACAACAAGCTCTCCAGCTATTACTCCATCTGCAGGATAACTAGCTAAACCAATACTGCAGGTCACAGTAAGTGACTTCTTCTCCATCTCATCGGCAATCTGTACACGAACCCGCTCGGCTACGACATGGGCATCACCTCTAACTGTCTGGGGCAGAATGACGACAAATTCATCGCCCCCATAGCGAAAGGCCTGGTCAGCATCTCTTACGGAATTCTTGATAATGGTGCCTATCTGGCCCAGAAGAGTGTCTCCGGCAGGATGGCCGTATACATCGTTATAGGTCTTGAAGTTGTCCAGGTCAATAATGAAAAGAGAGAACGGATCGCCGTAGCGGGAGTGTCGGGCGATTTCCTCTTTGAGTCGCTCTTCAAAATGACGTCGATTGAATAGCCCGGTGAGTTCATCAATACGAGACTTCTGTTCCGCTAGGCGATAAAGCTGAGCATTCTCAATTGGCGCAGCAATCTGCAAGGCCACCCTTTCCAGAAGTGCTATTTGGCCGCGGCTGTAAGCGTTAGGCCTACGACTGGCCAGCATCAGGGTGCCGATGACGCGATCTGTTACACTCAGGGGCAAGGACACAATGGAAGAAATCCCTTGCTTCAGGTGGTTTTCCCAGGTCCAGAATCTGTGCTGTCGTTTCAGATCGGGTTCATATACGGCCCGCCTTTCGCGGCATGCCAACTCTGTAGCTGTCCCTTTCAGCGGTATCCTTTCTTCTGGCTGCCAGGCCGAACCTATTGCACTGGATAGGGCGAGAAAATAAAGCTCGTCGTCGTCAATCAACGCAATAGTTGCCCAGTCAATATCCAGCACCTTCTTCAGTTCCTGAGCGAAAGCGTCGAATATCATCTGAATGCTCATGCTGGAGGTCATAATTGCGGTCAGACGGTTAACCAGGCTCGTTTGTGCGTCTTGTTCCCTCAGTTGCTCATCGGAATACCTGTTTTCCATGCTCGCTGCCACTTGCGCGGTGACAAACTCCAATAGATCGATATCCTCGACTGCGTAGGGCCTCCCATCTGCTCTCTCGCTTACTGCCAGAACAGCCACGAGTTTTCCGTTGTTCATCAGGGGGACGAATATCGCTACCCCTGCCAGTTGAGCTTCTTCTCTCTCGTCTCCCCACATCGATTGGAATTCAGGGAGGATAACGAGATTCCTTTGGGGTAACATTCTCTTTTCGCGCTCCAGCCAGGTTACAACAGGGCTGTCCCACTTCAATTTCAAGTCCTTCATAGGATTATCTTCAACAGGAGGGTGGACAAAACGGGCGCTGAACCATTCGTTTTCAGCCTCCGGCACAAGCACACAGGCTCTACGACAGTCAAGGGACTTGGCAAGCAGTGACGTGAATTCTCTGCCCAGTGCATCCAGTGTAGGAACGCCTTGTATATTATCGATAAAGTCAGACAGCTGTCTGCGATAGGAGTATCTTGCTCCGATAAAGGCCTGCTCCACCTGTTTTTGCCACAGGGCGCGCACTTTGTGAACAACAAACAAGACAAAGGGAATTCCCAGGCCGATCGCCATGGCAAAAGACGCCTCGTTAAGCGCAAAATCGCGGCCAATGAGCCTAAACAGATAAAACAGTAGTACCGCTAACCCCAGCGCTCCTCCGTAGAGGACCACATATATGGCGGCCTGGCGAATTATCACCCTCATGTCAAGCAGCCTGTAAGTTACAACGGCATAGGTCATCACACAGGCAACGATAAGGTTTCCAATGTGGCTCACAGGAAACTCCTGCCCCCAAGGAGTGGTAGTGATTGATATGAAAACTGTCAGGACTGCGATAGCAACGAGCAGATAGGCAATCTGGTTGACCTCCTCGGGGTCAGGCGAAATCTTGCGCCGTCGTAGCAAAGAAACTATGTCTCTGAATCCGACGGTGAGCAGAAACCCGAGGACGAGGGCAATAATCAGGCCATTGTAGTGAACAACAACACCACCGTTCTCAGTGCCTACGGAGTAAATATAAGGATCAGACCCAGGCACGTTGATTGCCAGTGCCACCAGGACAATACTGGCTATCACGAAAGCAGAGGCCAACGGTATCCTGACACGTTCAGGTGCGTAGAAAGAACGAATGAAATAATGGAATTGAACCAGCATCCAGAGGTAAAGACAAATAACAATTCCAACGTCCAGTTTCTTGTCTGTAGTTAAAGTCAACAGGTCGCTTCGACTCAGGAAGGTACTGAAGCTCCAGAACACAGCAGAGATCAGAAACAGAAGGAAAAGTTTGTGCCTTCGTTGCCATGGCCGATTAGCTACCAGAATGGCGAACAGAGGGATGTAAGTAATCGTGGCGATTAGGGGAATCAGACGTGAGGCGTCCATGATATCACCTTCGTCTAACCAGCCATGTAAATCTCAACTCAATCTTGTCCGTCACTTGAACTCCTCGTCGAGATTGCTTCGTCCGGACAGATAGACAGTGGCATCGACAAAACACAACTTCTCCAAACGATTGCGATCACCATTCCCGCAAATCATTCTAGTATGAAGTTATTATTGACGCAAATTCGGAAAGTGTCAAGAAGTACTATCGTAATCCCCCCCAAAAGTACTATGTATTCGTTTTCGCTCGCGGCTCTCTCGCACTACGCAGGTCCGGAGATCTGCCTGCGTCGCTTTGGACTACGGGCAAGATGTATGAAAAGCCTCAAGCCGTAGACGAGAGATCGAGGTTCCAGTGATACCCTGGCAAGGCGTCCGGTCGTTTTTGAGCAACACTACCGTCGTCAGGCAGTGGCACGCTCGGCTTCCGCTGCCGGGGCACCTTCCACCACAACCCCTGGAGCTCTCAACAGAGAAAGCACTTCATCGGACGGATTAATATACTGCGGCCTCAGGTTTCCCGCAGCAGCTCCTTCGGACCGTCGTTGGGAGACGTAAACGGAAAAGGCACCCTGAGGAAGCAGTGTCACTTTCACAGGCTTCAGGTCGAGCATGACTTCCATATCACCAATAAGGCGATAGAAGTTGCAGCGATACTTCCTGTCCAACTTCCTGAATTGCGCGAATATTGCAGCGGCAAGGCTTTCTTCACTGGCAATATGCCCTTCTTCAAGTTCAAGGTAAAAGTGCAACACAGGCTTATCATCAACTATTTCTTTGCGCGCCACCCAATCTACGTAGGGAATGTTGCTGTTCTCCAGTGCTTCTCCGACCACTCTTTCTGTCACCCGACCGAGACTAGCTACATCAATAAGGTCGTCGGCGCGGCTGTGAAACACCATCTGGGGAATGTCAATGCCTAGCTTGTCGTTTCTGAGCGAAGTTATTCTGACAATGTCACCGGGCCTGTATCGGGTCATGATACCGCCATGAAAATTAGTGATGACTATCTCGTATTTCTCGCCAGCTTTCACCTCATCCATCAGAATAGTCTTTGGCTGGTAGGAACGGTCCAGTTGCCATTTGAACCACTCCCTCTCCGGAATGAACTCAAACAGGTTGAGGTTGGCGACGAAAGTAAGGCTTTCATGGTCCCAGGTCTGAACGGCATAAATGCCGCCCTCGGTGCCACCATATGTCTCCAGAAGTTTCCTTCCCCACAGCTCTTCTACCTTCTTCCCGAAGACAGCACTGTCCATACCGCCGCCCACAATTGCCTTCAGCGACCACAGGTCCTTGGGCAGCAAAGGGCGACCCGCCAGTCTACTCTTGATCAATCCTTTGACAAAGCGGACGCATGCCGTGGGATGAGAAAGCAGAAAACGGCTGTCTATGTTTATTGCTCCTTGCCTGAACATCTCTCCGATATAGACCAGTATAGAAGGCAAACCACCCAGCGCATCAAGTCCGCGGCACAAACCCTCCTCAACGGCAGCTCTTGTCCTCTCCTGGAATGTCATCCCACGCGTATCGCGGTTCGAAGGGAAGAAATCACAGCCAAGCGCTTCCTGCATCAGGTATCCTACGACGCCCGATCCGTAATCTCTGGCACCTATGGTGGGCAGGCTCTTCATGCGCTCTATCAGAGGAAAATCGCCGTCAGAGTTGCAGGAGGCCAGTAGCCCGACACCTCCAGCCACACGCTCAAATGCATCCAAAAACCTTTCAGGCAGAGGCACCCATTTGAAGTTGTACTCGCCAGCCCTGCCCACTGTATGAACCCAGAGGGCAGGCTTAGCCGGCAGCACGTCCTCTCTCATTTGCACAAGGTCGGGCAGGTAATCGTCATAGGTGGTCAAAGGTACCTGCTGCCGGAACTCTTCCACTGTCTCAGGCATGGCGCCACGCATCACCCTCCTGCCCAGTTCACTGTTCTTTAGCAGCCCGATCTGCTCCAGCAGCAGCCTCTTCTGGATAACCATAAACTGCTCCAGGCTGAGGTCAAGAAACCCGCAACACATCCGCCACAGTTCGTCTTTCCTCCCCTCGCGCAATAAGTAAAGCGGACTCGTCATCTCTGTCCCTCCAGCTTTTCTCCGCACTATTCAGAACAACGAGCGGAAAAACGCCATCGTGAAGACAGTATGACAAGGCTGGAATAGCCTGGGAAGAGATTATCTTCTAGAAGATAGTTCTAGTTGAAGCTGTGGAGAATGGAGCCGCGGACGAAAACGCGAGAAAGCTAGGAGCTTTTTACTTTGGCCGAGCCGCCCAAACTCTGCAGTTTGTGACTCAGGTGCTCGAATTCGCTATCGCCGGGTTGTTTGCCTAGCTCCAATCCGTAGCTGATGAAGAACTCTAGGAAACTGCGCAATAGCTCCTTCGTGCCTTCCTGAAACTGGTGAAATTCGTCTCGGGTTACGCCGCCCTGCTTCTTACCGTCTTCCTTTTCCTTCAATTGACTTTCAATAAGAAGGTCAATGAAGTCGGACCGCCCCAGATCACCACGGTTCTCATCTATCTTTCTCACCAGTTCGGCATCTACTATTAGCATTCTTCTTTCAGACATCGACCGCTCCTATAACAATAGCTCCTTACGTTATTCTTATATTAAACAAGGGGTGACCCCACTCAACTCCAGGCACCCCTTAGTAACTCCACAACACCCGGGCCTCAAGCTCCGTGGCCATTATTGCCGTTTCGGAACTCGAGTACTTCGACTATGCCTTCTATATTTCTGAGTAGCTCGCCTCCTTTTTCCGTTACCTGATAGGAAACCGACGGATTTCCCAGCTTCACCTTGCTAACGAATCCGTGGCTCAGGAGGAAGCCCAGATATTTTTGTATCTGAGCGTAGCTCATATTGGCGCTATACATGATCTCCGTCTTGCCCGCGCCGTTTTCGCCGACTCGGAGCATATCAGCTATTATCTCTATATTGGACCTTCTCCGATTCATTGCACTGCACCACGGGCCGGTACTTTCGGCCCGTTACCATTATACTACCCTGATACCACTTGTCAAGACCCCGAATCCTCATTCCAAATTGATATAGTGTTGACATCGGAGGGATTCCATTATAGGATAAGTCAGCGGAACCGAATCCAAGCAATTAACCGGTTGTCCGGACTGGATACATGAGAATCATCAGGAGGTGACCGATGGACAAGATCAAGGCTATGATAATTGATGAACAGGCACTTTTCAGGGCGGGGGTGCGCCAGGCTCTAGCGGGACAGCCCGACCTGGAGATACTGGAGTGCGACCCGACCAAGAACGCGCTCGAGACAATTGAAGTTAATCTGCCTGATGTTGTTTTGCTTGGTTCCGACCTGACCAGCCTCAGCGGCATTGACCTGGGAAGGAAGATCGCCCAGTACTACCCGAATACCAAAGTGATAGTGTTGAGCCCTGACCCCAATGACCAGGAGCTTTTCGAAGTCATCAAGACTGCAGCCGCAGCCTGCATGAGCAAGAAGGCCAGTGCCGACGACCTGGCCAGCACCATAAGGCGGGCCTTCAAAGGTGAATACCCCATTAATGAAAGCCTGATGACCAGGCCCAAAGTTGCCAGGCAGGTACTGGACCAATTTCGCGGTTTCAGGAAGACTATGGAAGGCATAGCCGCTCCTCTCACCAAAAGGGAGACAGAGATTCTGACCCACGTTGCCGAGGGTAACACAAACAAGGAAATCGCCAGCATCCTGTCGATTAGTGAGCAGACGATCAAGAATCATGTCAGCGCCATCCTTCGTAAGCTGAATGCCAACGATAGAGCCCACGCCGTCACTCTCGCCCTGCAAAGCGGCTGGATTTCGCCGGATGCAAGACCGCGGAGGACAGCGGAAGAGTTCGACCAAATGTAGCCCCCCGCTCCACAGGTGATTATCACGATCGACCAGGAATAGTCGTCTGGAGGCCACCGAACAGCCCCCCGAAAGTCCTATTGACAAACCTAGGGGATATGCTAAATTGTATTTACATTGCGAGAACGATATATTAGTACGTCTTGCTTAGCTGGAGTCGAGACGGGGCGAACAATCTTGACTCTAGCCAGCGGGCGAACTACACTTTTGCTGCATTATCGAAAGTGGATGTAAGATGCGTAAGACAGCAGTCGGTCCGGAGCTGGGGACCCAGATCAAAGAGTATCTGGAGAAACAGGGCTATGGGGTAACCGAGGGAGCCAGGCTCCTCGGGAAGTCGGGCATCGAGCACACTTTCGACATGCTGGCTCACAGAGACGACGGCTTCACCAGCTACGACGTTGCTGTCGGCATTGCTGCCGGCGGTGATGGGGAGACTCAAGCGGGCAGCATCTTCACTCTCGCCAATAAAGCCTACGATTGCGGCATCCTCGACAGGATTCTTGTTGCCACCCCTGATCTGAGTCAGGAGGCAAAAGAACTGGCTCGTAAACAGCGCATAACGGTCATTGATGGAGACCAAATCGTGCAGCTACTCGCTGCCAAACCTCAACTGCCGGTGAAGGTCGAGGCACCGGTCAGCCTCGGGACCAAAGAGGAACTGGTTCAATCCCTGGTCGACCGGGGCTATGACGTCAAGAAGAAGATAAAGATCAAAGGGCGCTCGGGAAACGACTATACCTTTGACATACTGGCTCGTATTGAAAACGGTCAGGTTGAGCATATACTGGGCATGGATTTCCTGGACGGAGACAAAGAGGTAAGCCTTGACCAGGTGATGTTATTTGACACCAAGGCCTATGAGGTGGGTCTTGATGAGAAGATCATTGTGATAACAAAGGACCTTACGCCCGAGGCACAGCAATTTGCCCGGCATCAGCAGATAAAGGTCCTTAAGGGAGGGCAAAAGCTAGTACCTGAACAGCCAGTTGAAGACTTGCCTGCCCGCGCGGCCGAGAAGCCGGTGAAGACCAAGACGCCTCCTAAGCTGCTGAGGCAAATGCCCCAGACCGAAGCATTACAGCTGATTCCCGAGGTGATAGCCAGAAGATATAACGCCATCCCGCTGACTATATCGGGCAGGACCATGGAGGTGGCTATAGCCGACCCGACCAATATCTTTGCGCTGGAGGCCCTGGCTGCCCAGAGCCGGATGAGGATCAGGCCCGTGGCCGCCACTGCTCAGGAAATCAGAGACGCTATCGACTTCAATTACAAAGGCTTCAGCGAAATTGAAAAGCAGGTTTCCCGTATCTCCATCCCGGAGGGGGAAACTGATGAGAAGCTGGCCATAAAAGCTGCCACTGACACTCCTCTAGTTCAGTCCCTCAACCTCATAATCGATGAAGCGGTCAAGGCCCGCGCATCCGACATCCACATTGAGCCGGAAGAAGACAGAGTGCGCATACGTTACCGCATAGACGGCACACTTCACGATACGATGTCTCTGCCGCCAAACATATATCGGGCGCTGATTTCACGAATCAAGATCCTGTCCCAGCTAAACATTGCCGATCATTTCCGTCCCCAGGATGGCCAGTTTTCCACCGAGTCCAAGGGACGCCCGATAGATATCAGAGTGGCCACGGCCCCTACTGTCTGCGGTGAGCGGGCAACCCTGCGTCTTCTGGATAAGTCACTGGCTGCGCTGGGATTAGCGGAGCTGGGTATGCTGCCTGATACACTGGCCGCTTATGAGAGTATGCTCAAGGTCCCGTATGGAATGATTCTGATTAGCGGTCCGACCGGGGCCGGCAAAACCACCACTCTGTATGCCTCAATCAATTCCCTCGACACGCAGGAGAGAAATGTTATTACCGTCGAGGACCCTGCCGAGTACCGGTTCAAGGACATCAACCAGATCCAGGTAAACCCCCTGGCCGGCATTACTTTTGCCAGCGGCTTGAGGGCTATACTGCGCCACGACCCGGATGTAGTACTGGTTGGTGAGATTCGTGATGCCGAGACCGCTAACATAGCTGTCCAGGCAGCCCTGACCGGGCACCTCATGCTTTCGTCAATCCATGCCAACGATGTTGCCGGTGTGCTTTCCCGTCTCCTCGACTTGAAGATAGAGCCCTTCCTGATAGCCTCGGCGGTCATTGGTGTCGTCGCTCAGCGCATGGTGCGCCGCATCTGCCCTGATTGCCGTCGCCTTATCGAGGCCCCCGCGGTCGAGCAGATGGCTTATGAGAAGGAAATGGGCGAGAAGCAGATCGAGTTCTTTTACGGCACCGGCTGTAAATCGTGTGCCTATACCGGTTATCTGGGACGGACCGGGATTTTCGAGATTCTGCGTGTGAGCGAGAAGATAGGAATGATGGTCGTTAATCGGGCCAGTAGCGGTGAGATACGGGCCCAGGCCTTCAAAGAGGGCATGATGCCGATGGGTAGGGACGGTATGCGTAAGGTGAAGGAAGGCATTACTACGCCCGCTGAGGTGCTGCGTAGTGCCTACATTACAGCTTAACAGCCTGGAGGTAAGGAATGGATTTCGCTTATACAGCCTATACTGAAGACAAGAAACTGGTAAAGGGCAAGGTTTCCGCTCACAGTGAAGAGGCGGCCACCGAGCTGTTGGCCTACGGCGGCTATCGGGTCATCAATCTCAAGGCCCGTGTTCCCCTTATTGACAAAGAGAAACTCATGTCCCGTTTCACCCGCATAAAGCCGCAGGAA
>CAZLCQ010000004.1:26887-30064 GCA_964557995.1 uncultured Dehalococcoidales bacterium | reverse complement strand
TATTATTTCACAGGGATATTGCGAAAGCTCGGGTATGAGTTCGGCTTCTTCAGTACCTTCAATGCAGTGGGATGGGAACATTTTGAATTCCGGATCGTTGCGTGTGTGGTGGTCGCATAGATAGAAGATTTTCGAGCCCTGCTTTAGCTCTCGCTCCAGCAATCTCTGCACGTTGGGTATGATGCCACGGGCCTCAATACCGCAATAAAGCGGATAGCCTTCCTCCAGAAAGCCACGCAGCATATCTGTTACGATTACTGCTTTCGCCATGACATCACCAGTGCTCAGGCTCAGGTGTATAGTTTTTGTGCAGGAAGGCAATGTAGTCTTCCAGCAGAGACACTGCCTTTGTGTTGTCTCCATCCTTTAGAGTCTCCAGAGTGTTCTGAAGCATCTGTAGTTCACTCTCTAGCTGCGGTGTCAGATTGCCGATGTTGCCGCAACAAGCGCCCCAGTCTGCCCTGGCCAGGTGGGATTCCTTCATTTCTATCATGTTTTCCACCTCGGCAATACACTCTGCCCTGTTTTTCGGGTCGGCCATCTTCTCCCTGAGGGACATAACACTGTTCATAGTTTCTTTGCTAATCATGAACATTTCTCACCCCCTGCCTGGAAATCGTAAACCCCAATCTCTGAATTCTAAACAAATTCCAAATCCAAAACCCGAGGGTTCTGGGCATTGAAGTTCAGCGTTCCGTACTTATCGTTTCAGTGTCTGAAGTGACGGACACCGGTGAATACCATGGCGACATTGTACTTGTTTGCCAGCTTAATTACCTCTTTGTCTCTTACCGAGCCGCCGGGCTGAATGATGGCGGTGACTCCGTGTTTGATTGCCAATTCTGGGCCATCGGGGAAGGGGAAGAAAGCGTCTGAAGCTAGGACGCTGCTCTTGGCTTTTGCCCCGGCTCTTTTCAAAGCCAGCTCAACGCCGACTACCCTGCTGGGCTGCCCGGCTCCCATGCCTAACAGGGTCCGGTCCTTAGCGATGACTATGGCGTTGGATTTTATGCTTTTGACCGCCTTCCAGGCGAAGAGCAGGTCCGATAGCTCTGCCCCGCTGGGCTTGCGCTTGGTTACGGGGCGAGGCTTAAGTTCGGGCCGGGTCAAAGTGTCTGGTGTCTGGGCCAGGAGACCTCCCCTGACACGGCGGAAGTCGAGGTGGGATTTGGAAGACGAAGCACGATAGGGGGCAGTCTTGATAAGGCGCAGGCTTTCCTTTCGCCCTAGTAGTTCCAGGGCCTTCTTCTGGTATCCCGGAGCAACAATGGCATCGTAATGGGTCTTATCTATCTCACGGGCAGTAGCCAGATTGATAGTTCGGTTGCTGGCCACCACACCGCCAAAGGCGGCTACAGGGTCGCCAGTCAAAGCCCGTCGGTAAGCCTCGGCTAAATCATTATGGGAGGCGAGCCCACAGGAGTTATTGTGCTTCATTATGGCAATGGTGGGGTCGCCAAAGTCGGCCAGCACATTCAAGGCAGCATCCAGATCGAGAAGGTTGTTGAAGGAGATTTCGGGCCCGCCAAGCTGTTCCAGCGATTCCAAGCCGTCTGGCTTCTGTCTTACATTCTGTTCCGCGTAAAAGGCAGCTTTCTGATGAGGATTCTCGCCATAGCTAAGGCCATGGGCCTTCTTCAAGGCTATGGTCATCTCTTCGGGAAACACCTCTTCGTTAAGGTACTGGGCGATGGCGGTGTCATAAAGGGCCACATGCTGGAAGGCTTTCTGTGCCAGGCGCTTTCTATATCCTGAATCTATGTTGCCCCGGCGCAGCTTTTTCAGGATCGCGTCGTAATCGGCCGGGTCAATTACTACCAGGACGGAGGCGAAATTCTTGGCTGCTGAGCGAATCATGCTTGGCCCGCCTATATCGATATTCTCGATTGCCTCGTCTAAGGAGACTCCGGCCCGGGTCACTGTTTCCACGAAGGGATATAGGTTGACGACCACTATATCAATGAGCTCGATATGATGCTGGCTCAGCTGAGACAGATGCTGGGGAAGGTCGCGTCGAGCCAAGATACCTCCGTGGACGGCGGGATGCAGAGTCTTCACCCTACCATCGAGAATCTCAGGAAAGTCAGTAAGCTCCGAAATACTGCGTATTTTCAGTCTGGCAGCCTCTAAAGACTTCTTGGTTCCACCTGTGCTGAATATCTCAATGCCCAGCTCTCTTAGGCCTCGCGCAAAGTCAACCACGCCTGATTTGTCCGAAACACTAATTAGGGCGCGCATCGTACCTCCTTAATCTATTGTTATTCTTTCTTTGTCTTTTCCTTCGACTACCTTACCGATAACCTTGGCCTCGGGCAAGATACTGACGATCCTGGCTACTTGCTGGGGCGAACAAATAATGGTTATGCCTATCCCCATGTTGAACACTTGATACATTTCCTCTTCTTTTATGTTGCCTTCTTTTTGAATGAGTTTGAAGATTGGCAGGATGTCCCAGGAGTCTTTTCTAATGTGGGCAGCAACTCCCTCGGGAAGCATGCGAGGTATATTGCCTACGAACCCACCGCCCGTAACATGAGCCATACCTTTGATCAGTGGCAGGACCGGCTTGAGTTGCCGATAGTAGCAGCGGTGCACTTGGAGTAGCTCTTCGCCGAGTGTTTTGCCCAGTTCAGAATAAGATTTGTTTAGGCACGATGGGTCGGCGTCTAGGCCAAAGACTTTTCGTGCCAGCGAGTAACCATTGGTATGTAAGCCGGATGAAGGAAGGCCAAGGATTACGTCAGTGGGAGCGATGGAACTGCCATCAAGAATTCTCTTCTTCTCTACCGCGCCGACGATGAAACCTACCAGATCGTAATTACCATCAGAGTATATGCCTGGCATCTCAGCCGTTTCCCCGCCAATTAACGAACAGCCAGTCTCTCGGCAGGCCTGCACTATGCCCGAAATGGTGGCTTCTATCTGCTCAGGCACCAGTTTGCCCATAGCAATGTAATCGAGGAAGAAAAGAGGTTCGGCACCGCAACAAAGGATATCGTTCACGCAGTGGTTGACAATGTCCCTGCCCACGGTATCGTTCTTTCCCAGAAGCGAGGCGATTCTGAGTTTGGTGCCCACTCCATCGGTGCTGGAGACCAGAACTGGTTCGCGATATCCCCGGAGCTGAAACATACTGCCGAAAAACTCTGAACCAATGACTTCGGGGCGAAAGGTAGT
>CAZLCQ010000004.1:0-26787 GCA_964557995.1 uncultured Dehalococcoidales bacterium | reverse complement strand
GCTGAAACATACTGCCGAAAAACTCTGAACCAATGACTTCGGGGCGAAAGGTAGTCCGAGCTTGCTGGGCGATAATCTTCTTTACTTTGTCAGCACTGGAAATGTCCACACCGGCCAGGGCATAGGCCTTCTTAATGGTCGGCTCCAATGAGGTCCTCCTCGGGAAGGGCTTCCAGAGCTAGCTTATCCATTTCTATCTGGACTGGAATCGGATAGTCTCCAGTGAAGCAGGCAAGGCAGAAGATGTCTCTGGGCAGGTCCACCGCCCGAATCAAGCCATCGATGCTGAGGTATCCCAGCGAATCTGCCCCCAGGTGCTCCCTGATTTCCGGGACAGTCTTTCTGGCAGCAATGAGTTCCCATTTAGTGGCCATGTCCACTCCAAAAAAGCAGGGGTAGCGGATGGGTGGGGCGCAGATACGGAGATGGACTTCCGCGGCACCGGCTTTTCTAAGCATGCTGACTACACGGGGAGTGGTGGTACCACGAACAATGCTGTCGTCGACGACTACCAGCCTCTTCCCGGCGATTATGCGGGAAAGAGGGTTGAATTTCAGCTGGACACCGAGCTCCCGTATTCTTTGTTCAGGCTCAATGAAAGTACGTCCCACGTAACGGTTTTTCAACAGGCATTCGCAATATGGGATACCGGAGGCATGAGAATAGCCAATGCCGGCAGCAGTGGCTGAATCAGGAACACCCATCACGAAATCAGCATCGACAGGATACTCTTCAGAGAGTATTCTACCCATAGCTTCCCTGGCCGGGTAGAGGAGTTTGTCTTGGATGACACTGTCAGGACGGGCGAAGTAGATGTATTCAAAGATACATAAAGCCTTTCTATCGCTTTCCTGTCTAAGACTTGTAACTCCCTGGCTATCAATGACCAGAATTTCTCCGGGATCGATTTCCCTTGTGAATTGGGCACCTATGTGGTCCAGGGCGCAGCTTTCAGATGCGATGCACCATCCACCGTCAATAGTCCCCAGGCAAAGGGGACGAACTCCGAAAGGATCACGAACCGCGATTAATTTGTTCTCAGTTAGGATTACCAGGGAATAGGCTCCTTGTAGACGGCGCATGGCGTGTTCTGTCTTCTCCTGCCAATTCTGGCCAGGAGAGGCCAAAATCAGGTTGGCGACAACTTCAGAATCGCTGCTGGTATTAAACTGATAGCCTCGCTGCTGGAGTTCATCGCGGAGCGGCTTTGCGTTAACGATATTGCCATTATGCGCCAGGGCAATGGTCAATCCCTCTGATTCTGCCATGATGGGTTGGGCATTCATGGGCTTACTCGAGCCTGTGGTGGAGTAGCGATTATGTCCGATGCCAATGTATCCTGGGAGCGAGGCGATGTCAGTTTCCGTGAATGCCTGGGACACTAGTCCCATGCAGGTATGTAATCTTATTCCGTTGCCATCGGTGACAGCAATGCCGGCACTCTCTTGACCACGATGCTGTAGGGCAAAGAGGGCAAAAAAAGTAGTCTGAGCTACATTTATGCCTGGGGCATAGATACCGAAAATACCGCAACTTTCGTGCATAAAAAGTTGGCTTTACCGGCCAATTATAAGGCATCTCGTTCTTTCGGTCAATTTCACAATATCCATTTGCCGTGATATGATATACGACATTACTAAATTAGGGAGTCTGTAACAGTGGACAAAGAGAAGAAAGCGGAAATCATTACCAAATTCAGGCTTAAGGAGAATGATGGGGGGTCTGTCGACGTCCAGGTGGCTCTGCTTTCAGAGAGGATAAATCGGCTAACGGAGCACCTTAAGTTGTATCCCCAGGACCGACACTCGCGGCATGCACTCCACGGCGTAATAGGGCAGCGGAGGCGTTTTCTGCGCTACCTGAATAGGACAGCGCCCGAGCGGTATTATTCTCTTATCAACAGACTGAGTTTGAGGGAATAATATGTCTGACGTTTTTCAGCGTTCAGTAGCCGGCAGGACACTTAGCATTCAGGTAGGGAAACTAGCTCACCAAGCCAATGGTGCTGTCGCTGTTCAATATGGCGACACGGTCATTTTAGTTACTGCCTGTTCAGCGTCTGAACCACGAGAGGGGATAGATTTTGTTCCTCTAACGGTGGATTATGAGGAAAGACTGTATGCTGCCGGTAAGATACCGGGCAGCTTCATCAGGCGGGAAGGACGCCCTACTGAGGAAGCAGTTATAACCAGTCGACTCATTGATCGCTCCCTGCGCCCTCTTCTTTCCAAGAAGTTTCATTATGATGTTCAGGTAGTAGCGACAGTGCTATCTGTTGACCAGGAAAATGACCCGGATATTTGTGCCCTTATTGGCGCTTCGGCAGCCTTGACATTGTCCGATATCCCATTCTCTGGTCCGATATCTGCGGTGCATGTTGGCTACATAGACAATGCTCTGGTTCTGAATCCTCCCCTAGCTCTAATGGAAAACAGCCTGCTCGATGCAGTTATTGCCAGCACCGGTAAAGACATCGTGATGGTGGAAGCAGCCGCCAAAGAAATCTCTGAGGAAATACTGGTCCAGGCAATTGAGTTGGGACACGAGGCTAATCAGGAGATTATTAAGCTTCAGGAAGAGCTACAGCGAGTTTATGGCAAAGCCAAGGTGGAAATCAAGTCCAAGGAACTTGCTGCTGAGCTTTCATCTCAAATCGCTTCCATACTTGCTGAGAAATTAGGCCAGGCCCTAGACGAACCGGGGAAACTGCAAAGGGATAAGGCTTTGACGTCTCTCAAGAAAGAAATAAAGGACAAGTTGCTTGATTCTTCTTCTGAAGATGAAATCAATTTTACTTTTGAAGCACAGCTCAAAGCTGCGGTGAGGGAAAAAATATTGCAGACGAGGCGACACCTGGACGGTCGCCAAACTAAAGAAATTCGTCCTATTAGCTGTGAAGTTGGTATTCTTCCTCGCACTCATGGCTCAGGATTATTTGCCCGTGGGGAAACACAGGTGTTGACTATTACCACACTGGGGTCTACAAGGCGAGAGCAGTTATTGGATGGCTTGGGACTGGAGGAAACTAAACGCTTTATGCATCATTATAATTTCCCTCCCTTTTCTACTGGTGAGGTGAAACGAATAGGAACGACAGGTAGACGCGAGATCGGGCATGGCGCTTTAGTGGAACGGGCTATTGCATCAGTACTGCCATCGGAGGATGATTTTCCTTACACTATACGTCTGGTTTCCGAGGTACTCAGTTCTTACGGAAGCACATCCATGGCTAGTGCTTGTGCTTCGACCCTGTCCTTGATGGATGCCGGTGTGCCTATAAAGGCGCCTGTGGCTGGGATAGCCATGGGGTTAGTTACCGGAAAGGATGGGAACTATGTTGTTCTAACTGATATTGTGGGTATGGAGGATGCCTACGGTGATATGGATTTCAAAGTTGCGGGCACAACTCGTGGGCTCACGGCTTTGCAGCTTGATATCAAGCTGCAAGGGATAAATTATGGCATCCTGGCTGAAGCTTTAAGCCAGGCTCGTGGGGCAAGGTTGGAAATACTGGAGAAAATGGGTTTGGCTATTAATGCCAGCCGCTCCGAACTCAGTCCCTATGCTCCCAGGATGTATGAAATGACGATTGATCAGAGCAAGATTGGGAGTGTCATTGGTCCTGGGGGCAAAGTTATAAGGTCTATTATAGATGAAACCAAGACAACCATAGACATAAACAACGATGGTAAGGTTCTGGTTGGCTCTGCGAACGAAGAGGCAGCCCAGAAGGCAATCAAAATAATTCAGGACTTGACTCGGGAAGTCGAGCAAGGCGAAACCTACACTGGGAAGGTGACCAGGCTGTTCAATTTTGGTGCCATGGTGGAAATCCTGCCGGGGAAGGAAGGCCTTGTCCATATTAGCGAGCTTGCTAACTACCATGTACCTCAGGTCGAAGATGTGGTGAAAGTGGGTGATGAAGTAACGGTAAAGGTCATCGGCATTGACAATTCCGGCAGGATAAACCTGTCGCGCAAAGCGGTATTAGAGAGACTCTCCAATGTTCCCGGCGCTGGGGTCAGGAATTCGTCGGCTCCCAAGGATCATCAGAAGAAGTTCGTCCATCCCCGTGGCAGGAGCGAACCGCACGGGAATCGTAAGGGATAAGCTACTTCGCTGAGGGGGGATGTCACATGGAACCTATAAGAGTAGTCATCAATGGTGCTTTCGGCAGGATGGGGCAGGAGATAACCAAAGCTGTGGTTTGCGAGCCCGGATTAAGGGTGGTGGGTGCTGTGGAGAAGGAGGTAACTCAGCAATATCTTCCTTTGACTGAGGCCCCCGAACTGATAGTCCTTTCTTCCGATTTGGATTCGCTTTTGAAGAGTTGCGATGCGGATGTGGTCGTAGATTTCACTGAGGCCGAAGTGTCGATGGCGGCTGCCCGCACTGCTATCAAGCAGAGAGTCAACATGGTAATAGGCACCACAGGCCTTTCTCAAGAGAATCTGACGGAAATTGAGAAATTGTGCCAAGTCCATAAGGTGGGAGCAGTAGTGGCACCTAATTTCTCTCTAGCGGCAGCACTTATGATACATCTGTCGAGACTGGCCGCCAGGTTTTTCGATCACGCCGAAATCATCGAAATGCACCATGACAAAAAAGCCGACGCTCCTTCAGGGACGGCTATCTCTACAGCTGGAGCGATGTCGCAGGCACGCAGTAAACCATTCATCTATCCTCAAGCTACGCACGAAGTGCTCAGTAATACCAGGGGAGGAGAAGTGGATGGCATAGCTATCCATAGTCTGAGGTTGCCGGGATTTATGTCCGGGCAGGAAGTCATACTCAGTGGGGCAGGTGAGACTCTGAGCTTGCGTCACAATGCCATAAGTCGGGAGTGTTATCTGCCTGGCGTTATTCTGGCAATCAAGGAAGTAACAAAACGCAAGGGGCTAACTTACGGGTTGGATGCCTTGCTGAAGCTGTAAGGAATATCATGAAACGATTCAACGTGGCTGTTGTTGACGCTACTGATATCGTAGGACAGGAAGTCGTCAAGGTACTGGAGCAACGAAAGTTTCCCGTAGGTTCGATTCAGTTACTATCCCCCCAGCATTCGTCTGGGGTCAGGATCCCGTTTAATCGTCGACGAATCGAGGTTAGGGAAGCGAAAACGGAGACATTTCGAGACGTTGATATTGCGTTTTTCTGTACTGGCGCTGATGTCAGTCGCAGGTTAGCGCCTTTGGCTGTTGAAGCTGGAGCGGTGGTGATTGATAATAGCAGCGCTTTCAGGATGAACCCCAGAGTCCCTCTGGTTGTTCCGGAGGTCAATCCTGAGGATATGGAATGGCATAAGGGGATAATTGCCAGTCCGAAATGCTCCACAATCCAGATGGTTGTGGCGCTCTATCCGTTGCACAAAGTCAACGCGGTAAGGCGCATTATAGCCAGCACATACGAGTCAGTATCTAGTAGTGGCAGTGCTGCTCTGAAAGAAATGACAAATCAGGCACGGTTTGTTCTGGAAGGGCGCCGTATCTGTCCTCATGTCTATTCTCATCAGATAGCCTTTAACGTACTGCCAGAGATCGGCGTCTTCTTGGATAACGGGTATACTAAGGAAGAACAAAGAATAGCAGAAGAAACACGTAAGATACTGCACGTCGGAGACATAGCTATTTCGGCCACATGTGTTCGGGTTCCTGTTTGGTTTGGGCATAGCGAGGCAGTTAACGTAGAATTCAGTTCACCTATTACGCCTGAAGAGGCAAAGAGGATCCTGGCACAGGCTGCGGGAGTCAGAGTACTTGACGATCCTACCGTCAGCTTTTACCCTCAGCCTTGGGCTGCTAGTGGGTCAGATCATGTGTTTGTAGGCCGAATCAGAAGGGATATGTCGGATCCCAGCGGACTTGTTATGTGGATAGTGGCTGATAATGTGCGCAAAGGGGCAGCACTGAATGTTGTGCAGATTGCTGAGGAAGGGATAGAGAGGGGTTGGATATGCCCTAAGGAGAGTCTGGCCAGTCTGAATGAGTAAGCCGGGAGTCCGCAAAGGCTCTTCAAGGTCATGGGGCGTGGGCATGATGGGTCGCCTGCTTACAGCCATGGTAACGCCCTTTGGCGCCCGGGGCGAGGTCGACTATCGACAAGCTAAGAGACTGGCACTATCTTTGCTTGATTCGGGCAGCGACGGATTGGTGGTGTCAGGCACCACCGGTGAGTCTCCCACTCTGAGCCGGGAAGAGAAGTTGCGGCTTTTTGCCGAAATAAGATCGGCGGTAGCCGATCGCGGGACAGTAGTTGCTGGCACAGGCAACAACGATACCAGAGAAAGCCAGGAGTTAACCAGGGAAGCGGAGAGAATCGGAGTTGATGCCTGTCTGTTGGTAGTTCCCTATTACAACAGACCGACCCAGCAAGGATTGCTGGAGCATTTCAAAGCCGTTGCTCAGAGTACTACCTTGCCGTGCATCATCTATAATGTGCCATCTCGCACGGTTACTAACCTTACTGCCGATACGCTGATCAAGCTGAGTCAAATCGATAATATTGTGGGCGTGAAGGAAGCCAGTGGCGATTTTGGACAGATAGCTGAGATTGTTCAAGGAACCAGGGAAGACTTTTTGGTTTACAGTGGCAACGACAGCGATACGTTGCCCGTGCTTGCTTTGGGCGGTTATGGGGTTATCAGCGTTGCTTCGCATCTAGCAGGGCTCCAGATAAAGGATATGATAAAGAAATCCCTTGATGGCAAATTTCAAGAAGCAGCTAAGATTCACCGATACCTGTTGACTCTGGTAAACGCCCTGTTTATCGTTTCCAATCCTGCACCCGTGAAGTGGGCTCTCAATTACGTAGGTTTTCGAGTGGGGAAACCTCGCCTGCCTCTAGTCGAGCCTGATGAAAAATCGGCCGATCTCATAAAGGCGACGCTGAAGAACTACAAGATAGATTTGCCTATTCCCAAGGGCCGATAGTTGACAATCGTCAACTGAAGAGGTCTCTAACCAATATAATCTGCCTCCTATCTCGTCCTATAGAAACGAGGCTGATGGGACAGGAAAGGAGATCTTCGAGGCGAGACAGATATTTGCGAGCTCCCACAGGCAGCTTTTTGAGGTCTCGTACTCCAGTTATTGATTCTTGCCAGCCGTCCAATTCCTCATAGATGGGTTGGCATTCTTCTAGTACCGCTGCGTCGCCGGGAAAAGAAGTCAGAACCTGGCCTTTGAATTTGTAGGCGGTGCATATTTTGATTGAGGGGAATCCATCGTAGATATCGAGGTGGGTCAGGGCTATATCACTGAGACCGTTTATCTCAACGCTGAAGCGACCTGCCACGATGTCGAACCAGCCACATCTTCGCGGCCTGCCGGTGGTGGCACCATACTCACCAGCCCTTTCTCGTATCAGGTCACCAGTCTCGTCTTCCAGCTCCGTGGGCATCGGTCCGGCACCGACTCGAGTGTCATATGCTTTGAATATGCCCAGAACGCGATCAATTGCTCGTGGGCCCAGACCTGCTCCAATACAGCTGGCTCCGGCCAAAGGTGAGGAAGAGGTCACATAGGGATAGGTGCCAAAATCAGGGTCAAGCAAAGCTCCCTGGGCACCTTCTAACAGAATCAACTCTCCTTTTGTCGCTGCTTCGCGAATTACGGAGCTGGTCTCGCGGATGAAAGGCACAAGCCGCTCCCCATAGTGACAATACTGCTGATAGATTTCCTCCAGCGATAGGGGTGGGGACTGGTAAACTTTGGTCAAGATAGTATTCTTGAGTTCCAGAACGGACTTCAAGCGGTCCAGAAACACACCCTTATCTGACAAATCGCCGGTTCGAATTCCCAGGCGAGCCACCTTGTCGGTAAAGGCAGGCCCAATTCCTCTGAGTGTGGTACCGATGGCTCCTTTGCTGCGCCTTTCTTCTTCCAGCCTGTCGAGGAGAGTGTGGTAGGGCATGATTAGGTGCGCCCGGTCACTAATGAAAAGGCGGCTTGTACCCACACCGTGGCTTTGCAGGTCGTCTATCTCCTCAAGCAATACTGCTGGATTAATAGCCACGCCGTTGCCGATAATGCAATTCACCTGAGGGTAGAAGATACCCGAGGGGACGAGATGCAGGCGGAACTCGCCATAAGGGTTGATCACAGTATGACCGGCATTATCTCCGCCGGAGAAACGAACTACTATGTTCGCCTTTTCCGCCAGAAGATCGATTACCTTTCCCTTCCCTTCATCACCCCATTGCCCTCCTACAACAGCTATGACTGCCATTCAATCTCCCTTAGTCTTTTGTTGCTTCCATAGGTGAACCAGCCGTTGAACTACAGTGACAAAAGAAAAAACCGCCAGAACACATAGAGCCACAAAAACACTATGAACAGAAACCCCGCTTACTAACAGACCTATTGCCAATACTATAACCCGTTCTGCCCTGGTAAACAAGCCAATCTGACATTGCCAGCCGAGTCCTTCCGCTCTAGCTCTTATGTAGCTGACCAGGAAAGAACCAACCAAAACAACAAGAATAAGTACGATTTCTAGGGTGGCGCCTTCTTGCGGGACATACCAAATCAGGAGGCCACAGAGAGTTGCCGCTTCAGAAATACGATCAACTGTGGAATCGAGAACGGCACCGAACCTCGTAGTCTGCTTGCTGAATCGGGCCAAAGCTCCGTCAAGGAGGTCAAACAATCCGGAGCCCAAAATCAACGCCCCACCAAGAAGAAAGTGCCCCGTAGCAATGACATAGGCCGCGGCTATGTTCAGGGCTAGATTAGTGAGAGTAAGAGTATTGGGCGTTATGCCACTCTTGCTCAAAATCCCGACTATGGGAGTGGTAATACGATACGCCAGATTCCGTCGAATTCCCTGCAAATTCATTGCGCCGTTCCGGCTAGCCTAGTATTCCTTTCTTTTGGAGAAATTCGACTACTCCCTGCATTCGCTCTTCATCATTCCACTCGCCGATCTCGCAGACCTTCACTATTCCCCGAGGTAAGTACCTGGCTATCATTTCCCAATTCATGTTTCCTTTTCCTGGGGCGTGGTGATCGGAAATGCCGCGAATATCGTGCAAGTGGATACCAGCCATCCTGTCTCCGAACCGCGAAAGCCATTCTTCGTGAAAGGCAAATCCAAGCTGCTGTTGCACCTCAGCGTGTCCTGTGTCATGCCAATAGCCGGCCAGCTGTTCCGATACTTCGCCAAGTAACTCCGCCATCTCGTCCGTATTTGGTATCTCGTTAAAATGGAATCTTGTCTCAAGCCCCAGCATTATACCCTTTTGTCGGCTGTATTTACTAAGCTCTTGGAGACTTCTTTTCGCCGCATCAACATAAGGCTGAGCTAGAGATGCGCGTTGGTGAACCAGCCTTTCTTTGATCCGGCCATATTCTTTGGTTTGGGCGCGGCCCGCGTCATGGAGCTTATGCAGCCTATCCTGCAAACTCAGGTCGATTGGTACTTCCCCCATATGAAGGACAATAGCTCCGGCGTTCACATTTGCTGCCAGGTCTACTGTTTTCTTGGCGAAGCTGACAGCCTCCACACGCTCGCTCACGTCCAGAGAACTCAAGGAAAGCCTATCTACATCGATTCCCTGAGATGACAATACCGTTGGACAGGGAGAGTGAATGCTTGAAATAGGGACGCCGGTCTTGAGAAGCTCAGCTAGCATTCCTGGGGAAACCAGCCTATTTGGCTCTACATGGGTGAAGCCTAATTCTCTGAGTTTAGCCGCAAATTCCGCCATGTGGCTGAATCTGTCTTTAGCCCACATAGTGGAGAGAGAAACCTCTAACAACTTGCTACCTTCAAGTCAAGCCTCGTCATTCTTGCTGCTTCTAAAGATTTGTTGTGTTTGCTCTAGGTATCAGTCAGGTTGTCGGTTACATCGCAGGACTGGTATGCGAATGGTTCAGCTCGTGACAGACTTGGGGCGTTGCTGTTGGCTCTCAAGCTGCGGTATTTGGGGCTAAGTCTGTGTCCCGAGACAGACCCATCACTTGACGTTAACTGAGTGCAGTTCCGGCAAAGAAACGGGCCCTTCTTCCTCTCGGCCTGCGATAAATGTCTCAGTTCTTATTCGAGCTTCTTCATCAGAATACTGAATTGGCGGAGATTTCATGAAGTAAGCTGAAGGACCCACTATGGTCCCGCTCAAGCCACGGTTCATGGCCAGTTTGAGGCATCTGATGGCGTCGATAACTACCCCGGCTGAATTTGGGCTATCCCATACCTCTAGCTTCAGCTCCAGATTTAGAGGCACATCGCCGAACGTACGACCTTCCATCTTCACGTAACAGAATTTGCGATCAGCTAGCCAGGGCACGTAGTCGCTGGGACCGATGTGAATGTTGTCGTGGCCGATATCGTAGTCCAGTTGTGACGTAACAGCGTTTGTCTTGGAGATCTTTTTGGACTCCAGGCGTTCTCGTTCCAGCATATTTAGGAAATCAGTATTGCCACCGAAGTTTAGCTGGTAGGTCCGCTCTAGTTTGACACCGCGGTCACGAAAAAGTTTGGTCAGTATTCTGTGAGTAATCGTAGCGCCTACCTGGGACTTAATATCATCACCGATGACAGGCAATCCCCGCTCAGCGAACCTCCCTTGCCAATACTTTTCCCGACCAATAAAAACAGGCATGCAATTGATGAGGCCGCAGCCGGCAGTCAGTATCTGTTCAACGTACCATTTGGTTGCCTCTTCACTCCCTACCGGCAAGTAGTTGATCACCACATCGGCCTCAGTCTTCTTCAGTATGTCTACAATATTGGCAGTCGGGCCTGGTGCCTTGGTGATAGTCTGAGACAGATACTTGCCCAGTCCGTCGTGGGTCATGCCCCGGTCAACCCGCACGCCTGTCTTGGGCACGTCGCTGAATTTAATAGTGTTGTTTGGCTTGGTGAAAATAGCTTCAGCCAAGTCGTTGCCCACTTTATTTCTATCAATATCGAAGGCAGCTACAAAGTTGATGTCAGATATATGATAGCCCCCCAGGTTGACATGCATTAAGCCTGGGATGAATTCATCTTCTTTGGCATCCTTGTAATAATGGACTCCTTGCACCAGAGAAGAGGCACAGTTACCGACGCCTACTATGGCTACGTTTATTGGTTCCATCTTTTCCTCCTTTGCCAGCGCGAAGCTTATTATGGGAGCTCATTTTATCATCCTTCTCAGTGCTTAGCTCGCTCATCAATTCGAGTAGTCTCGCTCCTCGTTCGATAGAATCGTCGTAATGAAAGCTGATCTCTGGCATCTGTTTCAATCTCAAGTGAGCTGCCAGTTCTTTGCGCAAGAATCCGGAGGCTTTGCTAAAACCTGCCAGCAAATCCTCTCTATTCATTTCGCTGCTCAGAGTGCTAACGTATACCTTGGCGTGCTTAAGATCAGGTGAAAGAGTGACTTCTGTCACTGACACAAACTTGCTCAGTCTAGGGTCGTTGACCTCACGCTCGAGGAGTGCGCAGATTTCCCGCTGGATCAATTTGCTTGTGCGTTCACTTCGCCTGCTCATTGGGACTTCTTCATCCGGGAAATATGACTAGCCTACTCTTTCTTTTCTGTAGAATTCGATGATATCGCCAATCTGAAAATCAACAGTCCCTTCTACGCCCAGGCCGCATTCAAGCCCGGCGGAGACTTCAGAGGCATCTTCTTTAAAGCGCTTCAGACTGGTGACCCGAGATTCGTAAATGACTTTGCTTTGACGCAGTATCTTAATATGAGCATCCCTTGAGGCTTTGCCCTCCATGACATAGAGTCCGGCTATCTTTCCCAGCTTAGTGCGAGGGAAGACGGCTCTTACTTCAGCCCGCCCGCTGAGCACGTCAGCATAAGTGGGCTCAAGCATCCCCTTCAGGGTCCTGTCCACGTCTTCTATCAGCTTGTAGATTACATCATAGTGCTGGATCCCTACCCCCTCCATATTGGCTAGCTGCGATGCTCCGGGCGAGGCGGGAGCATTGAAGCCAATGATGATGCCTTTTGAGGCCGAGGCCAGAAGCACATCGCTCTCGATGATGCTGCCACTAGCGGCATGGATGACTCTAGCTTTTATCTTCTCTGTTCCCAATCTTTCTATAGAAGTCCTTATGGGTTCAATGCTGCCGTCGACATCCGTCTTCAGAACTACACTGAGTTCTTTTATTCGCCCGTCGCTTATCTGACTGGAAAGCACACTTAGACTCAAGGCGGGATGTGGTCTGGCGTGTTTTTGTTCTTTGGCAATGCTTCGCGCTTCGTGCTCGTCGGCAAGCACAACGAAATGGTCCCCCGATGTTGTCACCTCGTTCAAGCCCAGGACCTCCACAGGAGTAGACGGTTCAGCCTTATGGATTTGCTGCCCTTGATCATCAAACATAGCTCTTATCTTTCCCCAGGCGCTACCAGCTACCACAATGTCGCCTCGCTTGAGGGTGCCCTTCTGGACAAGAAGGGTGGCCAGAGGGCCTTTGGTCTTGTCCATCTCCGCCTCAATAACTACCCCTTCGGCCGCGCTGTCAGGGTCAGCTTTGAGTTCCAGGATGTCAGCCACCAAGAATAGGTTTTCAAGTAAATCCGGTATTCCTTGCCCCTGCTTGGCAGATATAGGTACACAGACGGTATCGCCACCCCACTCCTCAATAACCAGGCCCGAATCCGCAAGCTGCTGTTTTACACGTTCAGGATTAGCATCAGGCTTGTCAATCTTGTTGAGTGCCACTACTATTGATACCTTGGCAGCCTTGGCGTGGTCCATAGCTTCGACAGTCTGGGGCATCACACCGTCATCAGCGGCAACCACCAGAGTCACGATATCGGTTGCCTGTGCCCCTCGCGCTCTCATGGCGGTGAAAGCTTCATGCCCCGGTGTGTCCAGAAAGGTGATCTTGCGTCCATCCACCAGGGCCTGGTAGGCGCCGATATGTTGAGTAATTGCTCCTGCCTCACGGGCAGTTACATTGGTCTTCCTGATGACATCAAGGAGGGTGGTCTTGCCATGGTCAACATGGCCCATGACAGTAACCACCGGGGGGCGAATTGACAGTTTGCTTTTGCCCCTGCCTTTCCCCTTTCCCTTCCCCTTTCCTTTCTCCTGTCTGGTGGGCGAAGGCTTGCGTCCTTTTGGCGGTCCAGCTTCGTAGCCGAGGTCTGCGGCTGTTGTTTGTGCAGTGTCAAAATCAATGCTCTCGTTGACACTGGCCATGATGCCTTTGCGCATGAGCTGTTTGATTACTCTTGTTGGCTCTACTTTCAACAAATCAGCCAACTGCTTCACGGTTATGGAAGGTGGAAGCTCAACTTGCGGCAGGCCTTTTTTCGTCCCCGATTTGCTATCGTCCAAATTTAGCTTTCCTCCAGGCTATGAATGTACTCACGTAAGGTGTGTCTGTTGTCATCGCAAAGTCTTGTTCGCAGAGCATAATCCAGTTGATTCTTCCTCAGTGCCAGTTCCCAGCAGGTCTTTCTTGGACACAGGTAAGCACCTCTGCCTGGCTTCTTCCCGAGTACGTCTATCTCAGCAATGCCATCCTCCGTACTCACCAAGCGAACCAAGTCCTTCTTCTCCCTAACTTGCCTACAAGCTATGCAGGTGCGCTGAGGCAGGCTCTTACTCTTCACTTTCATCATCCACTAAGGGCTCATCTTCCTTCTTATACTTTAGCACCTTTCCCTTCCTTTTACCCTTGGTTTCGGTTTTCGGCTTAGCCGGTGCTTTTGCCTTCAATGCCCGTACTAAGATATCTTCGGCAAAACGAATCTGTTTCTCTTTGGGCTTCTCAGATGGAGCCTCTGGAATGCCTGGAATCTCAACCGGCTCTTCCGTTTCAATCTCCTCGGCTGGCTCTGTTTCGGGTGGCTTTCCCTTCTTAGTTTTAGGGGAAGTGACTTTGGCCGCTTTTTCTGGCTCTGGTATAACAGTCCTCTCTGCCTCAATAGCGGAGACACTCTTGATATCGATGCGCCAGCCCGTGAGTTTCGCAGCCAATCGGGCATTCTGTCCTTCTTTGCCTATGGCCAGAGAGAGTTGCTTGTCGGGTACAACCACGGTGGCTGTGTTTGTTTCCTCGTCGATCTTGAGGCTGGCTACTTGAGACGGGCTGAGAGCGTTAGCAATGAACACCGCCGGGTCTGGATGCCACTGGATTACATCTATCTTTTCGCCATGCAACTCATTAATGATACTCTGGAGTCTTATGCCTCGAGGGCCAAGGCAAGAACCCACCGGGTCGACGTTTTCCTGCACGGTGGCCACCGCCACTTTGGTTCGGCGTCCCGCCTCGCGAGCTAGTGCTTTTAGTTCCACGACCCCGTTGTGAACCTCCGGGATCTCTAATTCGAAGAGTCCACGAATCAGGTTGGGATGAGAACGAGAGACTATTATCTGAGGCTCTCTGTCCCTCTGAGACATCTCAAGAAGATAGAATTTGAGTCGCTGTCCTCTATAGTAGTGTTCATTGGGGACCTGTTCATTGGCAGGGAGCATCCCCTCCATTCTATTCAACCTGACATAGATTCGCTTGGCTTCCATGAACTGAATTGCTCCGCTGACAACCTTCCCTTCCCTGTCGGTGAACTCTTCATAAACAATACGGTGTTCTGCCTCCCGCAATCGTTGTAGAACGACTTGTTTTGCTGCTTGAACGGCGATACGACCAATATTCTCGGGCGTGCATTTTATGTCTATGATATCGCCCAGTTGTGCCGTAGCTCGTGTTTTTCGAGCTTCCTTAATGGAGATCTCGTGATTTGGATTGGTAACCGACTCAACTACAGACTTCTGAACATAGAAATTGATCTCGCCGCTTTCAGGGTTGACTTTTGCCACAACATCTTGTTCCAGAGCGGACATGCTTTTTTTGTACGCTGAAGCCAGCGCCGATTCCAGGGCGGCTAAGACTATTTCCTTAGACAAATTCCTCTCAGCCGAAAGCTGAGCAATCGCAGCCTTAAGCTCTGTTTTCATCTTCGCATTGCCCTTCAGTTTCTTTCAAGTAGTAAAAAGGTGGGTAAACCCCACCTTGAGTTTGGACATATTCAATGCAATTTAACACATTCAGGTCGAAAATGCAAAAGGTTGCCCAGATCACCTATAATGGACAATTAATTAGCCTGGCGGAATACATGTTAGCTTTAGAAGGCGTCAAGATTCTGGACCTATCGGCGTTGGTCCCGGGCGCGTTTTGCACCATGCTGTTGGGAGACCTGGGTGCTGATGTGCTTAAGATTGAGGCACCGAGAGTGAATGTCCTTAAGCATTCATCTGGAGCGGTCCCGGAGGAAGAACAACAAAAGGCAGCAGCTTACTATGCCCTTGACCGGAACAAGAAGAGCATCGTGGTTAACCTGAAATCAGAGGAGGGGCGAGCGATATTCTACCGCCTTTGTCAGCATATGGATGTCATTGTCGAAGGTTTTAGACCTGGAGTAGCCAGTCGCTTGAAGATAGACTACGGAACTGTAAGTAAGCTGAATCCCGAGATAGTATATTGCTCGCTCAGTGGCTATGGTCAGGACGGGCCTTATCATACGTTTCCCGGGCATGACATCAACTACATAGCTATGGCTGGTGTGCTGGGCTTAATTGGCTCTAGTGAAGGACCTCCAGTGATACCCTTGAATCTGGTTGCCGACTTTGCAGGTGCGGCGTTGTATGGGGCTCTGGGTATTTCAACGGCTTTGGTGGCTAGAAGCACAACGGGCAAAGGACAATACATCGACGTGGCTTACATGGATGGAGCAATATCGCTCATGACCTGGTTCAATTGCGGTTACTTTTTTGATGGGTCAATGTTGAAGAGGGGTGAATCATGGCTTCATGGTGCGTATCCCTACTACGGGGTGTACGAAACCAAGGACGGCAAATACATTACTATTGGCTGCCTCGAACCACACTTTTGGGAGAACCTGTGCCGACTTCTAAACGAGGAAGGATATATTCCCTATCGCTTCGCTCTGGAGCACACTTTTCGCAAGCCAGATGGTGCGAAGTGGGATGAGCTCCACTCTTCGTTAAAGCAGATTTTCCTGACCAGGACAAGAGATGAGTGGTTTGAACTGCTGATTCGTAATGACGTGCCGGCCGGGAAGGTTCATACGCCGGACGAGGTTTTCAGCGATCCGCAGGTGCTTCATCGCCAAATGGTAATCGAGGTGGAACACCCTACCCTGGGCAAGATCAAACAAGTTGGCGTGGCTCCCAAGCTCTCTGGGACGCCAGGCAAGGTGAGAAGCCTGTCTCCAATTCCCGGGGAACACACTGATGAGATACTGCTGGGACTTGGCTACGAGCAGGGAGAGATTGAGCATTTACGTCAGGAAGGCGTAGTGCAATAAAGGAGTTGGAATGGTTGGAGAATGCATCTTTTGCCGGATTGTGGCTGGTGAACTACCTGGCGACATAGTGTATCAAGATGAGAATTTTCTGGCATTCAGGGACATCATGCCTAAAGCACCTACGCACATACTTGTTATACCCAAAAGTCATATTACCTCAGCAGCTGAACTTACTGAAGGACAGGAAAATCGCGCCGGGCGCCTCATAACCATAGCTAACAAATTGGCGGAGAAGGAAGGGATAGCTAAGAAAGGCTATCGCTTGGCTATAAACTGTGGTCCTCAAGGCGGACAAATCGTTCCTCATCTTCATCTTCACCTTCTTGGTGGCAGGCAAATGGATGCCAGGCTCGGTTAGGCTGGTGGTGTGGTTTTCGCGGATACCTGGTTAATGTAGACCGAATGCAGCTGGATCCGCTCTAAAGCCTATGAAGACCTTAGCCTGGCTACCAGTGCTTCTACAGCTTCATCTGGAGTGGATGCTCCGGCGGTAACGCCAATGCGGTTCTTACCGACAAGCCAGGAAGTCCTGACTTCGTCTGCTGTTTCTACCGAATGGGTTTCCACCAGCGGAGAGCAAATCTCAACGAGGTGCCTGGTATTGGCGCTATTGCTTCCTCCTATCACTATCATGAGTTGACTCTGGCGAGCTAATTCTTCGGCAGCCTCCTGCTGACCCTGCACTACTTCACATAAAGTATTAATAATCCGAATCTCCTCGATCTTGGGCCCGACCGTTCCCATAAGCTGTCTCACAAATTTGAAAAAGGCGGATTGAGTCTGTGTGGTCTGTGAGATGATGCCTAGATGTGATGATGATTTTGCCGTCCTGCCGATTTGCCTGGTGTGGAGGGCAGCTATGCCTTTGGCTTCTGCCCAACCCAATAGTCCTTTGACCTCAGAGTGCGCTGCGTCTCCAAATATAATCACGTCGAAACCGGTTTTGGCCAATTCTTTGACTGCATTCTGGGCTTTACGGACGATGGGGCAGGTAGTGTCGATGATACGGATGTGGCGGGCCTTGATCTCAGATAATACCGCCGGGCTTGTACCGTGAGTGGTGATAGCTAGGATCTTGCCCCGGGTCTGCTCGAGATGACCTGTTGGTTTCACTCCCAGGTCGGCCAACGTCTTTACCAGTAATCGATTGTGGGCCACGGGGCCCAGTGTTTCTATTTCTCCGTGCTCGCTGGCTGCCTCCTTCAACAGCTTCATGGCCCGTCCGACGCCAAAGCATAAACCCAGCTTATCAGCCTTTTGAATCCTCACGTTTTTCATAAGCGCCTTGATATTCGGGCGGTAGGAGGGCAGCGATTTCCCCCATCAGTTGCGCGGTCAATAGCTGCATTTGTGACTTAGTGATCTTACTGTTGGTTGGATGCAGCTTGAATGGCCTGCCAATCTTAACAACTATACGGGGGCGTTTCCACAGCCAGCTTATGCCATGAATCTTGTCTGTGCCGATGATGCCCACGGGAAGAAGAGGGACATCTGTTTTGGAGGCTATAACTGCGGAGCCCGCTTTGCCCTTTCTGAGTTTGCCGTCGTGGCTTCTGGCGCCTTCCGGGAACATTCCCAGGATCATACCTTCCTCCAATGCCTTTCTGGCACCCTCAAGTATCCTTTGTTTTTCTCTGACCTTGCTATCACGCTGTAGGGGCAAAGAGCCGGCCCAACGGAGCCAGAACCTCAAGAATAGGGAGTGAAAGAGTTCCTCTTTGGCTATGAACGTGATCCATCGGGGCAGACCAAATACGAGTAGAAGTGGGTCCAGGACGTGAACATGGTTCGCTACCAGAATTAGCGGGCCCGCTGACGGTACATTTTCTCTTCCTTCGATCTTCCAGGAGCAACAAATGTTGAGCAACGGCCTAAGTGTGGTTACGAAAATTCTTTGAGAGAGGGTCATGGGTTTGCTGCCAGAGTATATATCTTATCTACAACTTGCTCGAGGCTAAGTTTTTCTGTATTGATGATAATGGCATCTTCAGCCGGTTTCAGCGGTGAAATGCTTCTATTGATATCCATCTCGTCTCGCCTCTTCAAATCGGCGAGGACGATTTCCAGACTTGAATTCTGTCCCCGTTTCACTAGTTCTTTGTAGCGGCGCTCGGCCCTTACTTCAGTGGAGGCGGTGAGAAAAATCTTCAACTCCGCCCGGGGCAACACCACCGTGCCGATGTCTCTGCCTGCCATCACTACCCTTCCTCGCTCGGCTAACTCACGCTGTTCGGATACCATTGCCTGGCGTACCCCTGCCACCTTTGCTATCGGGGCGACCAGTTCCTCTATTTCAGGGCAGAGCAACTTGGATGTGACTTCTTCGCCATCAATGAAGACTGACAGGGCTCCGTCTTTCGATGCGACGAAATCAAATTCGGTCGTAGTAGCCAGGTGACAAAGCTTCCGTTCATCTTGTGGCGGAACGCCTGATCCAAGGACCTTCCAGGTGAACGCCCGATAGATCATGCCGGTATCGAAGAAGATATAGCCGAGTCTTTTTGCCAGTCGCAAGCCGACACTGCTCTTGCCAACCGCCACGGGCCCGTCTAGGGCAATTAGCTGTGGTTTCAAATTTCCCTAAATAATACCATTCTAGGCGAGGCTCTCACAAGCTTCTTGGTCCGGACTTAACCGCGTCTCTTCCCGAGGCTGAGGATAGTCAGGATTGCACACACTACCCACACCTTGTCACAGGAAGCTTGCGGACAGATGATGGTGCCCGGCACATCCTGAAGGCAACTCCGTAGCTAGAAGACTTGCCTTCATCCCCAATTCCGTCTAAAATGACTTTCTTCGCAAAGAACTCGATTCGTGAGGAGGAGTTCGCATGGGCAGAGTCGACGACCGGTTAAGGGAACTGAAAGACAAAGAGAAGAAGCTAAAGGCCATGGGAGGGCCGGAGCGGGTGGAAAAGCAGCACAAATCAGGGAAGTTGACTGCCCGTGAAAGGCTCGATCTTCTGTTTGACCCGGACAGCTTTCACGAGCTTGATTTGTTTGTTCAGCATCGGGCCACGCTCTTCGGCATGGATAAGGTCACCGTTCCTGCCGAAGGCGTCATCACCGGATACGGGACTGTGAATGGTCGTGCCGTATGTGCTTTCTCCCAGGACTTTACTTCCATCGGGGGCTCGCTGGGCGAGATGCACGCCAAAAAGATATGCAAGGTAATGGATTTGGCCATGAAGCGCGGTGTTCCCATAGTTGGCTTTAACGACTCGGGAGGCGCCCGCATTCAGGAAGGGGTCGATGCTCTTTCGGGCTACGGTCAGATATTCTTCCGGAATTCAGCAGCCTCGGGGGTTATTCCCCAGATCTCGGCGATTATGGGGCCTACTGCCGGAGGAGCAGTCTATTCACCGGCCATGACAGACTGGGTGTTCATGGTAAAGGGAACAAGCTACATGCATATCACCGGCCCGGCGGTTATCAAGCAGGTCACCGGAGAGGAGATTACCTCTGAAGAACTGGGCGGTGCCATTCCACATGCCACCAAAAGCGGTGTAAGCCATTTTGCCTGCGATGGCGATGCCCAGGCCATTGAGCTCATAAAGGAACTTCTGGGTTACCTCCCGTCAAGCAATAAGGAAACCCTACCTCCAGAGAAGCCTACCGATAATCCGGACCGCGTCGATCCGGCCCTCGACACCATAATTCCGGACGAGCCCAACAAGGTCTACAATATGAGGGACGTTATCACATCCATCGTGGACAACGGCGCAATACTCGAGCCCCACTATCATTATGCCCAGAATGCCATCATCTGCTTTGCCCGGTTCAATGGCAGGTCGGTCGGCATTATCGCCAATCAACCGATGCACCTTGCCGGATGCCTTGACGTCAATGCTGCGGACAAGATCACCCGGTTTATCAGGTTCTGTGATGCCTTCAACATTCCGCTGCTTACCATTGCCGATGTCCCCGGTTACCTGCCGGGGAAAGACCAGGAGTGGCTGGGAATAATAAGGCACGGTGCCAAGATCTTGTGGGCTTACTCCGAGGCCACGGTTCCCAAGATCACTCTGGTCATTCGCAAAGACTACGGGGGCTCGTATCTGGCCATGTGCAGCAGAGATCTGGGTGCCGATTTTGTCTTTGCCTGGCCCACAGCGGAGATTGCGGTGATGGGAGCCGAAGGGGCGACGCCGATTATCTTTCGCAAGGAGATAGAGGCTGCGGCGGACCATGAAGCCAAACAACAGGAGAAGATTCGGGAATACCGCGCACTGTTATATAATCCCTACATTGCCGCCTCGAGGGGATACGTTGACGAAGTTATTCTGCCGCGCGAGAGCCGGCCCAGGATAATCAAGGCCCTGGAGATTCTCTCTACTAAACGGGAGACGAGACCTCCCAGGAAGCACGGCAATATCCCCGTGTAGAGGGCCCGGCAGACAATCAATGGCTGCCACTGGTGATACCTGCTATACCGGAGCCCGAAACCGGACGAAGAGTCTGGCCAAGGGCGGGAATCGGCAGCGGGAATCACAAATCGGGGCAACGTCATGCCCGTAGTGGCGGAAAGGAGATGACTCGTGAATACAGTAACGGAAGGAGACATCCTGGCCAGGGACTTGACCGTCGATAAAGTGAGAACGAGACCGAAAGCCGAGAACCCCGTCAAGATTTGTGACACCACGTTTCGTGACGGGCACCAGTCCACAGTTGCCACCAGGATGCGGACCGAGGACATGGAGCGGATGGCCCCCGAGATGAAGAAGTGCGGCTTCTATTCCATGGAGGTCTGGGGTGGGGCAACATTTGACGTGGCCCACCGCTTCCTGGGTGAAGACCCCTGGGACAGGCCTCGCAAGCTGAAGAAACTCATGCCCGATACCCAACTTCAGATGCTTCTACGGGGACAGAATCTGGTCGGTTATCGAAACTATCCTGACGACCTGGTGGATGCTTTTGTGGAGCAGGCTGCCGAGGTGGGCATCGATATCTTCCGTGTTTTCGATGCCGTCAACGATGAGCGCAACCACGAGCGTGCTGCCAGGGCGATCAAGAAATGCGGCAAGCATTATCAGGGCGCCATCTGTTACTCTCTCACCCAGCCCAGGATGGGCGGGCCCATCTACAACCTGGAATACTTTGTAAAGAAGGCTCTCATTCTGCAGGACATGGGCGCCGATTCCATAGCTATCAAAGACCAGGCCGGACTTATCTCCCCTTATGATGCCTATGAGCTGATCAGGGCCCTCAAGGAGAACCTGAAGGTACCCGTCAACCTGCATACCCATTACACCAGCGGGCAGGGGTCGATGTCTCTGCTGAAGGCCATCGAGGCCGGGGTGGATATTATCGACACTGCTTTGTCTCCTTTTGCTTTGCGCTCATCACATCCGGCCGTCGAGCCCCTGGTGGTTGCTCTTTATGGCACAAACCGGGACACCGGGCTCGATATTGAACAACTGTTCAAGTGTGGCCAGATGCTGGAACAGATAGCGCCTAAATACAGGGATTTTCTGGATACCTCCGCGATGTCGATCATAGATGCCGGGGCCCTGGTGCATCAAATCCCCGGCGGCATGACCACGAACCTGGTGGCCCAGCTCAAGCAGATGAATGCTCTGGACAGGCTGGCTGAGGTGCGGCAGGAGACCGCCAGGGCCAGGGAGGAGCTTGGCTATCCGCCTCTGGTTACACCTACCAGCCAGATTGTCGGCGTCCAGGCAGTGCAGAATGTCCTGATCGGTCGCTACAAACTTGTCTCCAACCAGGCCAGAGAATATATATCCGGGGGCTATGGCCGACCGCCGGCTCCGATCGACCCCGATATCCAGAAGTCTATTCTGGGAGATAAGGAGCCTGTGACCTGCCGGCCGGCAGACCTGCTCGCTCCCGAACTAGAAAAAGCTAAAGAAGAATCGAAGGAATTTGCCAGGAACGTTCAGGACGTCCTTACTTATGCTCTCTTCCCTGACACCGGGGCACGCTTTCTCAAGTATAAATATGGTATAGACAAGACCGTCCCGGACGAGTGGAAGCCACCCTATGCCCCCAAGACTCTCGAGGAAGTGGAGAAGGAGGACGAACTCATCGCCCGGGTCAAAGCTGGCAAGCTGAAATGAAATTGGAAACAAGGGAGCATTCGAATCTGATCAAGCGTTGACAAGCTTCAAATTTTCCGTCGAAACTGCTAAAGTAAATATGAATGCTCCGGAAACTTATCTCGCTTTCGCGAGATTCACGAGATCCCCCAAAAGGCCGATTGAAAAGAAGGGAGAAAAGGCGCACGTCCTGTCCCTGATCAATGCCGGTCTCACTGAGTGAAAGATAACAGAGTCGGAAAGGAATTGTCGTTGCCGGGAGCATAGCTACGGACCGATCCCGGAGATTGCCGCGCCTCGCCCGCAACGACACAAGGTAGAGAAATGAGGGAAATCAAAGCCAGTGACATAACGAACACCGTAGCCCGTCTGTTTGAGCATTCCTGCCACTATCTGCCTGAAGACGTAGTGGCCGCTCTCAAGGCAGCCAGAGAAAAAGAGAAATCTCCTGTTTGCCGTGACGTGCTCGATAGGATTCTGGAAAATGCAGACATCGCGGGTAAGGAACAAATTCCTCTTTGCCAGGACACCGGTGCCGCCGTAGTAGTGCTGGAGCTGGGCCAGGAAGTGCACCTAACCGGCGGTGATTTCTACGCCGCCATCAACGAAGGAGTGCGCCGGGGATACGATAAGGGCTATCTGCGCAAGTCCATAGTGAACGGGCCCTGCTTTGCCAGGGTAAACACCAAGGACAACACGCCGGCTATGATTCATACCGACATAGTCCCCGGGGACGGGTTGAAGATCAGCGTCCTGCCCAAGGGCGGTGGCTCGGAGAATTGTTCCCGTCTGACTGCTCTATCTCCATCTCAGGGGCGTCAGGGGGTGATAGATTTTGTCGTCAATCTGATCAGCCAGGTCGGCAGCAATCCCTGTCCGCCGGTCATCATCGGCGTCGGCATAGGCGGGACCACGGACCAGACCATGTTTATAGCCAAGAAGGCGCTGTTGCGCAAAGTCGGCGAGCCCAGTCCCGACCCCGAGGTCGCCGCCTTGGAGAAGGAAATTCTGGAGAAGGTCAATAATCTAGGCATCGGCGCTATGGGCTACGGCGGTACAGTCACCGCTCTAGGAGTCCATGCGGAAACCTTTCCTTGCCATATTGCCAGCATGCCTGTGGCAGTCAATATGCAGTGCTGGTGTGCCCGCCGTGAGGAAGCAATCCTGTAGGGCGATTGAAAGATGACTAACAAGGCATCTATAACTATTTCCTCCAAAAAGTTGCGCGGTGAGCTCACAAAGAAAGTCGACGAGCTCGTTGGACAGAACCTTCAGTCATGTTACCAGTGTGGCCTGTGTACGGGAGTCTGTCCCGCAGCTGCCAATATGGACATTTCCCCCCGCCGGATTATCGAACTGGCCCGATTGGGAATGGAAGAAGAAATTGCCGGTTCCAGAACTGTCTGGATCTGTGCCTCCTGTCTGGCCTGTACTGTCAATTGTCCCAGAGGATTCGACCTCTCCAGGGTCATGGAGGCGATAAGGCTTCTGACATTGAGGAAGAACGTTGATCGCGTACGCCCCGAGGATATCCCGCCGGAGGAACGCTGCGATCTTCCTCAAATAGCTATGGTCAGCGGCTTGAGGAAGTTTACCGGCTAGAGAAATAAGAAATGGGCTTGGCTTATTATCCCGGCTGCACCCTGAAGACCAGGGCCAAGAACCTGGAGGAGCCCGCCGTGGCTTCCATGGAAACTCTGGGCTTTAGACTGGATGAAGTCCCCAGATGGAACTGCTGCGGCGCGGTCTATTCTCTGGCCGAGGATGATTTAATGCACCAGGTAGCGCCCGTCCGTAACCTCATCCGGGTAAAAAAACAGGGAAAGACCGAGCTGGTCACCCTCTGTGCGTTTTGCCTTAATACCCTAAAGAGGGCCAATCTTCTGATGAAGGAAGATGTGGCAAAAAGGGACACCCTTAACGACTTCATAGACGAAGGGATAGATTATGTTGGCGAAGTGAAGGTGGTCCACCTCCTGGAGGTGTTGAGAGACAACATAGGATGGGAAGCTCTCTCACAGAAGATAAAGCTCCCTCTCCGGGGGCTGAAAGCAGCCCCGTATTATGGCTGCACTCTGCTCCGGCCACGGGAGGTAGCTATAGATAGTGTGGAGAACCCTACCGTCCTGGGCGATCTTCTTAAAGCTCTGGGGGCCAGCCCCGTTGATTTTCCCGAATCCACGACCTGCTGCGGTTCTTATCAGGTGGTAAGCGCTCCCGGCGATATTCCCGAATATGCGCGGCCGATCCTGAATTCGGCATTGAGTCATGGAGCAGAAGCCCTGGTCCTCACCTGCCCTTTGTGTGATTACAATCTGGGTCGGGCGCAGAAAGAGCTGGCTAAGAAACAGAGCGGATTCAAAGAGATGCCGCTATTATATTTCACACAGCTCCTGGCTCTTGCCCTGGGGCTCGGTCCTCAGGTTTGTCATTTTGAGCTGAACCACGGCAGCCCGGAATCGCTTCTCAAGGAAAAGAACCTGCTTTCTGAAGTCGAAAGCGTTCAACCGATTGGGGGTAAACAATGAGTGCCAAAGCGACAAAGAAAAAGCCAGCAGAAACACCGGTCAAGGAGAAAAAACAAACAGCCGCCAGGCTGATCCCCATCTACATCATGGGCAAGCGCTATGAAGTCCCTGAAGGGCTTACCATTATGAAAGCCATGGAGCATGCCGGCTATATACTCATTCGGGGCTGTGGATGTCGGGGGGGCACCTGCGGCGCCTGCGGCACGGTCTACCGTAAACCGGGCGACTATAAACTACAGGTGGCGCTGGCCTGCCAGAAGACGGTTGAGCCGGATATGTATATAGCCCAGATCCCGTTCTTCCCTGCCAATCGGGCCGCGTATGACTTCGCCGGACTGACCGCTGCCCCTGAGGAGGTCTTCAAGCTGTATCCCGAGCTGTTCCGCTGTGTGGCCTGCAATTCCTGCACCAAGGCCTGTCCTCAGGGAATAGAGGTAATGGACGCCATCTCGGCCTTGAAGCAGGGCAATATCCCCGAAGCTGCTCAACTTAGCTTCGATTGCATTCAATGCGGGTTGTGCACCAGCCGCTGTTTCGGAGAGTTGGCCCAGTATCATGTGCTGCAACTGGCCCGCAGGATCTATGGGGCTAGAATCGTCCCCCGGGCGGAACACCTGGCCGAGATGGTGAAGGCAGTCAACGAAGGAAGGTATGACCGCTTTCTGGACGAGTTGAAGCAGGCCAACGAGGACGAGCTGAAGAAACGATACAAGGAGCGAGAGGTGGAGCCGATGGCAGCCGGGGAGGATTGGAAACCGAAGGATACAACATACCTGTAGGAGGCCAGATGAGTTACTTAGGATATCCCGATTTCCTCGAGCCCTATATCAAGAAGGTTGAAGGGACCAGGCCTGCCCGTGTCGAGAAGAGGAAGAAAGGCGAGGAATTTCCCTTTATGTCCCTGGAGGAAAGACAGGACATACTGAAGTATCACCCCGACTACAAAGAAGAGGGCAGGAGGGAGATAAAGATCGGCCCGAGCAAGGGTTATCGAATAGCTCATGAGTTCGTCGACCTGTTGGAAGCCAGGAGCAGGGTCGACCCTGACAGGATAGACCTGTCCAGGGTCGATTACGAGACTGATGTCCTGGTTATCGGCGGTGGCGGAGCTGCTACTGTTGCCGCTATTATCGCAGAGGAAAACGGCGCCCAGGTCCTCATGGCTACCAAGCTCCGGCATGGCGACTCCAATACCATGATGGCCGAGGGCGGGATCCAGGCGGCGTCAAAAACAGGGAAAGATTCTCCCTACTATCACTATCTGGATGTGTTGGGTGGCGGCCATTTCAAGAACGACCCGGACATCGTGGCCACTTTTGTCAAGCAGGCCCCGGATGCCCTCCAGTGGTTGGAAGGGCTGGGAGTCATGTTCTCCAAGTCTCCCGATGGCAGGCTGGGCGCCATGCATGGCGGCGGCACCTGCCGCAAAAGGATGCATTACTGCGCCGATCTCAGCGGAATGGAAATCATGCGCACGGTGCGTGATGAAGCGCGTAACCGGCCCAACATCAAGGTCCTGGAGTTCTCCCCGGCGGTCGAGCTCATCCTCAATGAGTACGGGCAGTGCGCTGGAGCGGTGCTCTACAACATGGAGACCGAGGAGTATTCTGTTGCCAGGGCCAAGGCGATAATTCTGGCCACGGGCGGGGCCGGCAGGCTCCACGTCCAGGGTTTCATGACCACCAATCATTACGGGGCTACTGCCGATGGTGTTGTTTTGGGTTACCGGGCAGGTGTGCCTCTGTCTTTTCTGCACACCGTTCAATATCATCCCACGGGCGTTGTCTTCCCGGAGCAGATAGAAGGGTGGCTGATTACCGAGAGGTTCCGGTCGGAGGGGTCGGACATTGTGAACGCTAACGGGGAGAAGTTCGTCAATGAGCGCGAGCCCCGGGACGTGGAAGCAGCGCGCCTTATCAAGGAATGCC
>CAZLCQ010000003.1:0-31896 GCA_964557995.1 uncultured Dehalococcoidales bacterium | reverse complement strand
TTCTAATCTTCGCACGGTCCATTTTTTTCGGATCAAAGCCACAGAGTGAGCTACTATTCCCTCCCCCCTGCCGACGAAGCCTAAACCATTAGCGGTGGTAGCTTTGACCGTCACCTGTGTTGAATCTACGCCCAAAGCCCGGCTGATGCGTTTTCGCATCTCGGGGATGAATGGTGAAAGCTTCGGAGTTTCCGCTATGATGGTAACATCAATGTTGGCTACTCTGAGTCCTTTGGCCTTGAGCAATTCGTTGGTCTTGCCCAACAAAACCAGGCTTGAAATGTCTTTGTATCTATGATCATCAGAGGGGAATAAGGTGCCAATATCACCCAAATCAGCGGCGCCGCACAAAGCATCTATTATGGCATGGATTGCTGCGTCAGCGTCGCTCCAGCCTGACAGGCCTTTGTCGTAAGGGATATCGACGCCCCCCAAAACCAAACTCCGCCCGGAAATCAGAGGATGGCTATCCCAGCCAGTACCAATCCTTAATTCTTCTGTTTCCATTTTCTTGCGATGATACGTGCCAACGCCAAATCCTCAGGCGTGCTTACCTTTATGTTTTCATAGTCGCCCCTGTATAGCTTAACCTCATATCCCAAGCGCTCCACAGCTGCCGAATCATCAGTAGCCTCTCTGGTGAGGTTTTCATAAGCTCTGGTTATGATATCGAAGTCGAATATCTGTGGGGTTTGCGCCGCCCACAACCGCTCGCGCTTAGGTGTTTCCCTAATCAGACCCCTGCTATCAGTAAGCTTGATAGTGTCCTTAACCGGCAGCGCCGCTACAGCAGCCCCAAACTCGCCCGCCACTTTCAAACCATCCTCAATTAGATTCATTGTCAGAAAAGGTCGAGCTCCATCATGAATCATGACCCAGTTACAATCCTTCAGTTGTCTTAGCCCTTCCTTCACTGAATCCTGTCGTCGCGCACCACCCCGGCATACAGCAACCTTCGACCAATTTTTCTCCTTCGTCAATCTCTCCCCCCGAGCCAAGTCCTTGTCATTCAGTACCAGGACTACCTGCCGAACCAATCTGTGTCTCTGGCAGGTATCCACGGACCAAGCCAGTACAGGTTTTCCACTCAGAGAGGCAAACAGCTTATTTACACCGGTCATCCGCTGGCTGGTCCCGGCGGCAACTATAACCACGCCTAACGTACTACCCTTATTCTTGTGCCGTGTTCTCGCCCCTGGCAATTTCTCTTCTACCTTCCCTTGTGAGTCCCAGTCTCAGAGCTTCAGCGATCGAGCCAGCCTGAAGCAATTGAATATCGGTGGAAGCAATGGTTAATTTGGATTTAAGGCTAGGCATAAGGCAACGCTTAAAGCCTAGTTTGATGGCCTCGGCAATTCTTCTTTCGATCTGAGACACTCCTCTAAGCTCTCCATTCAGTCCCACTTCTCCCAGAGCAACCAGGCCTGGAATTGGCTTGGCATCACGAAAACTGGAAGCAATGGCTAAGGCGATGCCTAAATCAACCGCTGGCTCATTAACCCTCAAGCCACCGGTGACGTTGACTATAATGTCCTGGTTGAAAAGCTTCAATCCGGCACGCCTGATGAGCACGGCGATTATCAACAGCAGCCGATTAAAATCAACGCCGTTAGCGATGCGCCTTGGCGGAGAAAAATTGTTAGAAGTAGTCAGAGCCTGAATCTCCACCAGCAAAGGACGATCCCCTTCAAGAGTGGGTACCACCACTGAGCCCATAGTCTCATCCTTATATGCGGATAGGAAAACCTGAGAGGCATTATCTACTTCCATTAGTCCCCTATCGGTCATCTCGAATATCCCCACTTCGTTAGTGGACCCGAAGCGATTCTTTGCACTACGTAATACTCGGTAATTACTAAACGGTTCTCCCTCAAAATACAGGACCACATCGACGATATGTTCCAGCGTGCCTGGACCGGCGATGGCTCCCTCCTTGGTCACATGCCCGGTAATTAACAGGGGCACATTGTTTTGTTTCGCCCACCTCTCCAGTTTCCAGGTGCATTCCCGCACCTGAGAGATACTGCCAGGCATTCCAGCTGCATCGTCTGAATACATAGTCTGGATGGAATCGATAACCGCCAGCTCAGGGGAGAACCCTTCCAGGCATTCTAATACGGCAGCCAAATCGGGCTCAGAAAGAAAATATATCCCTTTGCCGCCTATACCGAGTCGCTCACTTCTGAGTTTAACCTGACTGACAGATTCCTCACCAGAGATGTAGGCGACGGCCTTATTACTCCGAGCCATCATCGCCGAAATCTGGAGCAAAAGCGTAGACTTGCCTATTCCAGGCTCACCACCGACAAGCACCAGTGAACCTGGAACTAGACCTCCTCCCAGAACTCGGTTCACTTCAGTGAAACCAAGGCGGAAGCGAGGTAAGTCACTTGTTTCCACCTGGGAGAGTTCCTGGGGTTTGTTCACGCTAGTGTGAGGACGGCTGGAGGTGCGGTAGAAAGTGACCTTGGTTTCTGCGAAGCTATTCCAGGCTTGGCAATCAGGACAATGCCCTAGCCACTTGGGGCTTTCCTTGCCGCACTGCTGACAAACAAAAACAGTTTTGAACCTAGACTTGCCCTGGCTGTTAGATTTCAAGTTTGCTGGCCAAGATAACTAATACTCGATAATGGCTAGCTTTTCCCTGGTCTTAACTATCTGCCCTGGTGAAACTGCCACCTCTACAACTGAAGCTTCTGCCGGAGATAGTATGGGATTCTCCATCTTCATAGCTTCGATGGTGCAAATTACACCACCCTCCTGAACTGTGTTACCCACCGTGACATCGACCCGCACTATTTTTCCAGGTAATGGCGCCTCGATTATTTCCCTCGGCATATCTACACAGTCTCCTTAACCAGTGATTCCATTACGATCTTATCCTCAACGCAATCCACGCTCACCGTGTCTCCAGGCTGGAAATCACCACGCAGCAAACGTTCCGAGAGTGGATCCTCAACCAAGTTCTGGATGGTACGACGCAGAGGGCGCGCTCCAAAATCAGGGTCATAGCCCTTCTTGCCTATGAAATCCCTGGCCGCATCAGTTACTTCCAAGGTGATATTCTTCTCTTGAACTGAAGTGACAACCTGTTTGAGCATCAGGTCCACAATCTGGCGGATATGCTCTTCGCTTAAAGCGTGGAACACGACCTGGGCATCAACGCGGTTACGGAACTCCGGCCGAGATCTTTTCTTCCACTCGTCAAGCACTTGTCCCTTCATCTTTTCGTACTCCACCCGCTCTTGTCCCTCGCCCTCGATATGAGCAGAAAAACCTAGGGTCGTATGACGCTTAATAAGCTCGGCACCGACATTACTGGTCATGACTATGATGCTATTACGAAAATCAACCCTGCGCCCCTTCGCATCGGTCAAATGGCCATCATCGAAAATCTGAAGAAGGATATTAAAAACGTTACCATGCGCTTTTTCAATTTCATCGAGAAGAATGGCGCAATAGGACTTCCGTCTTACCGCCTCGGTTAATTGACCCCCTTCCTCATAGCCAATATAACCTGGCGGCGCTCCGACCAGCCGGGCTACATTATGGGGCTCCATGAACTCGGACATATCGAGCCTGACCAGGGCATCTTCGCTGCCAAACATAAACTCGGCCAGGGCCCTCACCAACTCAGTCTTACCTACTCCCGTGGGGCCCAAAAACATGAAAACCCCAATCGGACGTCTCGGGTCTTTTAGCCCGGCTCGAGCTCTCCTCACTGCTTTCGCCACCGTAGTTATCGCCTCATCCTGACCAATGATGCGGTGGTGCAGAGCCTCTTCCATCTGGAGCAGGCGACTGGACTCATCAACAGTCAACTTCACCACAGGTATGCCTGTCCACATGCTGGCTACGTCAGCAATATCCTCTGAGGTCACTACGGGGCGGCCTTGTTCCTGCTTAATCCGCCACTCTTTCTCCATGGTTTCGATCTTCTCCGTTAGTTGAAGCTCGCGAGCACGAAGTTCGCCTGAATATTCGTACTGCTGAGATGAGATAGCCGATTCTTTTTCCTTGCGGACACTTTCCAAAGCTCGCCTTGCCTCAGACAAGCCAATAGGAGCACTACCCCGTTTAATTCGTACTCGAGAACCAGCTTCATCTACAAGGTCAATAGCCTTATCGGGCAAGAAGCGATCCGCTATATATCTGGTAGCCAACGTAGCCGCTGTTTGCAGGGCTTCGTCGCCTATATCCAGTTGATGAAACTCTTCATACCTGTGTTTAATGCCCCGCAATATTTCCAGAGTTTCCTCCATGGTAGGTTCGGTCACCAGGATAGATTGGAACCGACGCTCCAAAGCGGGATCCTTCTCCACATACTTGCGGTAATCGTCCAGAGTGGTAGCACCGATACACTGAATCTCGCCGCGCGACAATGAAGGCTTGAGGAGGTTGGAAGCGTCAACTGCACCCTCAGCCGCTCCAGCACCCACAATAGTCTGCATTTCATCGATAAATAAGATGCAGTTGCCCGCAGCTTTCTCTTCTTCGATGACCTTCTTCAGCCTTTCCTCGAATTCACCGCGGTATTTTGTTCCTGCCACTAAAGCACCTATATCCAGGGCTATTATCCGCTTGCCCTGCAATACCTCGGGAACCTCCCCAGCTATTATGCGCTCTGCCAATCCTTCAACAATAGCCGTCTTCCCCACACCCGCTTCACCTATAAGTGCCGGATTATTCTTAGTCCGGCGACTTAGTATTTGAATTATCCGCTCGATCTCCTTGTGACGCCCAATAATGGGGTCAAGTTTATCTGCCTTAGCCAGAGCAGTTAAGTCAGTCCCGAGCTGGTCCAAAGTCGGTGTTCGTGTGGCAGTCCGACCTGTCGTACGAGTTCGCCCGCTTTCCTGCTTGACAACTCGATTTACCTCATCGCGCGTCCGTTCCAAAGTAATCCCAAAGCTCTCCAAAACACTAAAAGCCACGCCTTCACTATCACGCAGCAATCCCAGCAAAAGATGTTCGACGCCTATATAGCTGGAATTCAGCCGACGCGCCTCGTCAACAGCAAACTCGATCGCTCGTTTTGCCCGAGGAGCAAGGTCGACCTCCCCCTTGGCAGCCCGACGCTCTCCTTTGCCGATCACAAATTCTACGGCTGCCTGTATCTTACTCGTCGAGATACCAAAGTTACTCAGAACCTTGGCTGCAACCCCCAGCTCCTCTCCCGCTATTCCCAGTAACATGTGTTCAGTATCAATGTAGCTATGACCCAGGCGTTGTGCCTCTCCCTGAGCCCGAGTCAGCACTCTGCGAGCTCCTTCAGAAAACCTTTCAAATCCTGTGCTCATTTCAGTCCTGCCTATAATTCTGCTCTACAGTATAGAACATGCCGTGGTTTCAGTCAACAAACCTAGCTTACTTGAACTGATCAGGGGAATGATAATATACTACGGTACGAGAAGACCGTTGTCGAGGGTCGATGGAAATGAGGATTACCGGCGGCAAAGTTAAAGGCGCTCATCTGAAAACTCTACCTAGGCGCTCTATCAGACCCACGACCAGCGTCGTAAGACAAGCCATATTCTCCTTCCTGGACAACAGTACCGCTAACTGGCACCGCGTCCTTGATCTATACGCTGGCACCGGTGCTCTAGGTATCGAAGCTTTGAGCCGCGGGGCAGAATGGGTCGATTTTGTCGACCGCAGGAAGAGCTGCTGCGACATCATCAGAAGCAATTTGCAGAAAATTGGAGGGCTACAATGGGCGCACGTTTACTGTTGTAGTGTAAGCAAAGCACTTGGTTTCCTCAAGGATAGTTATGACATCATCTTCGTAGACCCACCCTACTCTGACCCCTCTGCTAACAGTTTGTTCGCGAGTCTAGCCGAATCGAATTTGGTTGGAGAAGACAGTATAATTCTGCTTTGCCACGCAAATCGCTTCCCCCTGAGTTGCGACTACGATGGCCTTCATCTGGTCAGGCAGCGCCGCTACGGTGACACCTTTGTTTCCATATACAACAAGGAGGTTTAGGTATGGTTGTAGCAGTCTATCCGGGCACGTTCGACCCGCTCACCTACGGGCACATGGATATCATCGAGAGAGGATCAGCGTTATTCGGCAACCTGATCGTTGGCATCTATGAGAATCCCTCCAAAAAGCCCCTCTTTTCCCTGAACCAAAGGGTGGAACTGGTAAGGGAAGCAGTCACTGGCTTGCCGAACGTGCATGTTAAAGCTTTCAAAGGACTGACCGTTGATTTCATACACGGGATAGGAGCAAGGGTCATGATCCGAGGGCTGAGAGCCAATTCCGACTTTGAGCGGGAATTCGAAATGGCGCTCATGAACAGGAAGCTAGCACCGGACATCGAGCTACTGTGCCTCATGACCAGTTCCCAATATCAATTCCTCAGCTCGTCTTTAATCAAGGAAGTGGCTAAGTTAGGAGGCTGTCTTGAGGGAATGGTTCCTGACCATGTAGCAGTCGCGCTCAGAAGGAAGTCTTCTGCGCCTATTGAGGTTGCCACTGGTAAGGACAAGATGTAGAATTAGTGGCTAGAAATTTAAGGAGGTGATAATAAAATGGCATACAAAATCACTGAGGAGTGCATTAGTTGTGGTGCCTGCGAACCAGAATGCAAGAATGAGGCCATAACTGAGGGTGAAGAAATCTACGTTGTTGATCCTGCCAAATGCACCGAATGTGTTGGCTGGTTTGAATCCTCCAAATGTGTTGAGGTTTGCCCTGTGGATGCTTGCGTTGTTGACCCTGCCCACAAAGAAACACGAGAGCAATTATTGGACAAGTGGCAAAAGCTAAACCCGGGCAAGACTCCCGCCGCCACTTAGGATCAAGCTTATCAGCCATTTTACTGGAACGTGCTGATTTAACACTCTATTTGCTCTGAGTTTGTCGCGGGGTGGACTAATTCTGTTTTGGGTGCGGCTCGTGGTTCAACAAGGCTTTGGCCCGAGCTCCACCGAACACCTGCCACGGGCAGTTGATAAGTGTCTTTCAGTGAGACACTATATATTGTGTGTACTTAGGGACATTCTTCACTTGACTCAGAAATGACATCTCAGTGTAAGACCTCATAGCGACGTAACAATTACCACATCGGTTCGTCCGGGAGAATTTCTTTATCATCTCCTTTTGACTGGTGTATTTGGTGCGGTGGTGTGAACAGGGAACCAGGCTCCCGTCAGGCATGACGACGAGAAATCTTCTGCCTGCCCTACAGTTCGGCATGTATCCTTGTTCAAAGAACTCTAGAGTACCCTGGAGCGCGCGTTCTGGGTTAGCTAGATGAGTACTCTCCTTTTTCAATGCTACTACATCGTTAACGGCCTGCCGTAAAATCCGCAAATCCTCTCCGTTGTTGAGGCAATAATCCTCATTCCCTGTTCGCAACGCAGTATATGCACTGTAAGATATGTCTACGCCCCACTCACCAGCCTTCCTTGCCAAAGGCAGTATTTCTTTCAGGTTGGCCTTAGTTATAGCTGTATTCAAGATAATGTCACCAAACCCGAGCTTTGCCAAACGGGGAAGATTTTCGTCCAAACGTCTATATAAACCGGGCCGTCGCCGAAATTCATCATGCCGCTCATCAGGGAAGTCAAGTGACACAGAGAACTGATTCACCCCTGCTTCGCGCAATTGCAGATAATTGCTCTCATCCAACAGTACTCCGTTGGTAACAAGTATCGCGTATTGCACCCCACCTTGCTTGACAGCATTGACTATGGCCGCGAGATCCTTTCGTAGGAGTGGTTCACCACCAGAGATTTGTGCTGCCAGCGGTTTCAAGCGTTCGGTTAGGTCCCCGTACTCCTCTGGTTTGATCTGCTTCTCGTCCTTTATTAGGCCTCCAAGGTCACAGTGACGACAATTGCAGTTGCAGGAAAGCGTCACCTCATAGGACACTATTATGAGGCGGTTAGTTATGTAGTTGCGTATTGCGCGTCCGAGAAGCTCAATCCCTTGCAATGGAGATATATTTGCCATTATCTAGTAATAACCTCAGTTTACTACTTGAAGCCGAGCACGACAGAGTGATTAAGCCTTGATGAATATATTAACATTATCTTGTTCAGCATCTTGCCCAAAGTATGGTCAGGATTAAATAGAGCCTTTAATCGTGTGTATACATCCAGATATTTTGATGTCATTGTAAGTAATATAGACAAGCTTACAAATCCTCTATAAGAGACAGAGGACATATTTTTGAATCCGGCATTATGAAGAATATCCGCAAGAGTTTCTGTGGTGAACTGGTTGATATGAAGCCTCTTTATATCCCACCACTTTTTCCTTAAGATTTTCGCTGGTATCCCTTCAATATTTGGAGTTGATGCTATTACCAACCCTCCGGGCTTGAGTATTCTATGAACTTCTTTGAGAACCATAAGTGGGTATGGTACATGCTCCAGGACTTGCCACAGAGTAACTACATCAAAACTATTCTCAGGAAATCGCAGTTCCTCAAAGGGCTTTGCTTCTACATCTAAGCCAAATTCCTTTATCGCATATGTTGCCGCATCTTGTGATATCTCAATCCCTTTAGTAGTATACCCGACCTTAGAGGCACTAAAGAGGAAGAAACCTTGGGCACAGCCTATGTCTAGAAGGTTTGTGCCCCTCGCATATTTTTGAATCAGGCGCACTTGGGATTTAGTGGTCCTTAAATAGCATTCCCGTATAGTAGGAGCATGATTGTTCTTCGCTTTGCAGTAATATTCATTGGTCTTGCTCACTTTCTCCATCGGATTCATATATATAAGATGACAATTCTTACACCTGACATGCCTTCCCCATTCCTTTCCAGGTACCAGATAGCCTTCCACACCTTCTTGAGAATCATGTTCTTCCATACTATAGTCAAAAAGCACATTAAAATCGTCTGGCTTCATATTAGACTCAAAAAGCACCTCAAAATCATTTTCACCACAAGCGGGACAGTTGCGATATTCAGAAAGTGAATCCATCTTATACAACTCTTAAAAGCGTTCAGCTTTTTTACGGGCAGCAGCCACAGCCTCAAGAATAAGAGAACGGAATCTCCCCTTTTCTAACTGAAGAAGAGCCTCGGTAGTGGTTCCCCCTGGCGAAGTAACCATGCTCCTCAAATTAGCAGGATGTTTGCCCGTCCTCTCAAGAGTGAGAGTAGAGCCAAGTATAGTTTGTATCACCAATTCTTGGGCCATATCCCGACACAATCCAATATGCACACCAGCATCGACGAGTGCCTAAACAAAAAGAAAAACGTAAGCCGGATCAGCGCCGCTAAAAGCAGTGGTCAGACCTAGGTATTTCCCATCGGTCACATGAATTTCTTCACCCAAAGTACCTGGCACAATCTGAGCCAACCTTTTTACTTCTTCGCACTTCTGTCACCCCCATTACGCCGAGGCTACCAGAATCTTCACCCCTTCTCCACGTAGTTGTAGATAATTGGTCACATCCAACAGCACTCCGTTGGTAACAAGTATGACTTGCTGTCTCTCAAATTGCCTGTCATCCTGTTGCCGACAGTTCATCATCTATCCAAGTATTTCCAGGCGACAACGCTTGGAGCTATCACAGGAAAGAAATAGCTAAATGCCGTGCCGATCATGTAGATAATGTATTGAAGGGGTCTGAAAAACATCGGGGGAGAACTCCACCACTTGTCCCCTACAGTCAAGCCTCTTATACCCTTACCTCTGATGACGAAACCACTCATCTTTAGCTCCTCCAGACTCCAGACATATCTATGTTCCTCATAGGGATTTCCGTAGTAATCATGATGTGGGCATTCACGGATAGGAGTGGTCAACAAAATCGCTTCCCTCGACACCCTTTCGAGCTCGCTCAGAGCTTTTTGCCCGTCCTCTTTGTCAAGGTGTTCCAGCACTTCAACAAGAGCTACCAAATCAAACTGCTTATCCTTAATAGGGAGCGCCCTTACGTCTCCGCAGATCACTCCCTGGTAAATGCCTCTGCCATTCGATGCTCTAACATTAGGCTCAAAAATATCTAACCCTATCGTATAGAAATCTTGAGTCTTGATAACTTGCGAGAGTGCACTAGATCGGCCGAAACCGATATCCAGTATCCTGGCACCTGCCCTATTTCTAAACGCCTTCCAGATATTCACATTCCGTCCAAACGTGCTAAGGCAGAACAGAACCAGCCAATTTATCAAACGGTGTAGATGTGTCTCTTTCATGGTGGGTGCTGAACCGCGTCAGATTCAATACCGTGCAATTGCAGAAACCTGCTCTCGTTAAACAATACTCGGCTGACAACAAGTATAACTCACTATGTCCCAGACTGCCTATCATACTTTCGCCGTCAGTCCATCATATATCCAAGTATTTCCAGGCAATAGCGTCCGCGGCTATAACAGGGAAGAAGTAGCTAAATGCTGTACCAATCATATAGATGACATATTGAAGAGGCCTGAAGAAGATCGGGGGAGAGCTCCACCACTTATCTCCTACAGTCAAGCCTCTTATGCCCTTGCCTCTAACCACAAAACCACTGGCCTTCAGTTCCTCCAGACTCCAGACATATCTATGTTCCTCATAGGGATTGCCGTAGTAATCACGATGCGGACATTTGCCTATAGGTGTGGTCAACAAAATCGCTTCCCTCGACACCCTTTCAAGCTCACTCAGAGCTTTTTGGCCATCCTCCTTATCAAGGTGTTCCAGCACTTCAAGAATGATTACCAAGTCAAATTGCTTGTCTTTAATAGGAAGCGCCCTTACGTCTCCGCAGACGCCACCTTGATAAATGCCTCTGTCATTCGATGCTCTAACATGGGGCTCAAAGATATCTAACCCTATCGCATAAAAACTCTGAGTTTTGATAAGCTGTGAGACGGCGCTATATCGGCCACAACCTATATCCAGTATTTTGGCACCCGCCCTGTTTCTGAACGCCTTCCAGATATTTACATTCCGTCCAAATGTGCTAAGGCAGAACAGAACTAGCCAGTTTATCAATCTGCGTAGCTGTATGTCTCTCATGGTCCTGCCTGAACCGTGTTTTCAAAAGCGAATCCACTTTGGGAGACTCTCAAAGGCTTTCAGCCTTCTTGTAAGCAGCAGCCACGGCTTCCAGAAGGAGAGAACGAAACCTACCCTTCTCTAACTGAAACAGAGCCTCGGTAGTGGTTCCACCCGGCGAAGTAACCAAGTTCCTCAAATCAGCGGGGTGCCTGCCCGTCTTCTCAACACTACGGGTAGATCCGAGTACAGTCTGTATCGCCAATTCCTGAGCCATATCCCGAGGCAAACCAATATGAACGCCAGCATCTATCAACGCCTCGATGAAGAGAAAGACGTAAGCCGGACCACTCCCACTCAAAGCAGTCGCCATACCCAGGTATTTCTCATCGGCAACGTAGATTTCTTTACCGAGAGCACCCAGTACAATCCGGGCCAACTTCTTGTGTCTCGCTTTCGTTTCTGTAGTCGCTGTCCACACGGTCATCCCTTCGCCAATTTGCGCCGGCATATTAGGCATAGCCCGGATTACAGAGGAATGGTCCAGACCCCGGCACAGACTGGATACCGTAGCGCCAGCCACTATGGACAAGACTACCTGTTCGCGATTCAGACCTTTGATCTCAACCATTACTTCATGTAGATTCTGAGGCTTCACTGCCAGAATGATCAAGCCAGTGTTCCTCACGCCCTCTCTATTGTCGGGTAGAGCCCTAACTCCGTATTCTCTGCACAATAATTCGCGTCGCACCGGGCTGATATCGCTGACCACCATGTTCTGCGGGGCAGTCACCTTTTTGACCAGAAGACATCTGATCATGGCTTCCGCCATAGCCCCACCACCGACAAACGCTATCTCTATTTCTTGCTTTTCCATGATACCCTCATTTCCTTCACGCGTTCCGTCACGATGCCACTACAATATTCACCACTCTCTTCGGGGCATAAATGATTCTAGCAGGCGTCTTCCCGCCGACGTAGGCCTTCACTCGTTCTCGCCCAAGCGCCAACTCCTTGGCCTCGGCTTCGCCTATGGAAGCAGATACAAGCACCTTGTCGCGAAGTCTGCCATTAACCTGAATCACCAATGTGATCTCTTCTTCCCTGGCTAGCTCTTCGACATACTCGGGCCACGACTGGTTGTGCACGCTGTAAGGATGCTCTGTTACGTTCCATAACTCCTCGGTGAGATGCGGAGCAGCGGGTGCAAGGAGACGCAGGAAATAACCAACAGCTTCTCTCCACAGAGAACTTGATACTGTCCCGCTTTTCTTAATCCTAGACAGGTAGTTGCTGAATTCCATAAGCCTGGAAAGCATGGTGTTGAAGCGGAATTTCTCCAGATCAACAGTCACTTCTTTGATCGTCTTGTGAGCAAGATGAAGCAGTTCCTTCTCGGCTTCAGCATCGACAACGCGGCAGGTATAATCCGTTGCTACCAAGCTCCAGACCCGGTTCAGCCACCGGCTGATGCCTACAATGCCCCTGTCATTCCATTCTCCTCCCAGCTCCCAGGGACCGATAAACATGACATACCCGCGAACCGCATCAGCTCCCAGTTCGGCCACATATTCGTCAGAGCCAATTACATTGCCTCGAGATTTGCTCATCTTGTCGCCACGATATATCATGGTCCCCTGGTTGAATAGATGAGCAAATGGCTCGTCAAACTCAACCAAGCCCATATCCTTTAATGCCTTGATGAAGAAGCGAGCGTAGAAAAGATGCATAACTGCATGCTCGGCACCACCACTATACAAATCCACCGGTAGCCAGTATCTCACTTTTGTGGCATCAAAAGGGGCGGTCCTGGCTTTGGGACTAGTGTACCTCAAGAAATACCAAGAAGAACACATAAAAGTGTCCATGGTGTCAGTCTCTCTTCGTGCTGTTCCAGAACATTTAGGACAAATTGCATTGACGAATGACTGGCAGTATTTAAGAGGGGATTCCCCGGTTGGCTTAAATTCTGCATCAGGAGGAAGCAGAACAGGCAAATCCTCTTCGGGCACAGGGACTATGCCACACGTATCACAATAGATAATAGGGATAGGTGCTCCCCAATATCTCTGTCTGGAGATAAGCCAATCACGCAGGCGATAAACGACTGTTCGCTTGCCCCATCCTTTTTCTTCCAATAAACAGCAGATAGCTTCGTACCCCTGTTCGCTGGACAAACCGTTGAACCGCCCAGAATTCACCATTGTACCTGACCCGGCATATGCCTCTGGCAATTCTTCACCCATCCACCCTGGAGGAGCAATGACCGTTCGCACCGGTAGCTTGAACTTCTTGGCAAATTCCAGGTCTCGTCCATCATGAGCAGGCACTGCCATCACTGCTCCGGTGCCATAAGTTGGCAACACATAGTCAGCAATCCAGATAGGCACTCGCTCTCCGTTCACCGGATTAATAATGTAGCTTCCCAGAAACGCCCCCGTTTTCTCCCGGCCCAGTGCTACCCGTTCATACTCAGCTTGCCTCCGACACCAGGCGATATACTGTTCCACTTCAGTCCTGCGTTCAGGCTTGGTTAATTGAGAAACCAAAGGATGCTCGGGAGCCAGGAGGAAGAACGTCGCCCCAAAAATGGTGTCTGGCCGAGTAGTGAACACTCTTATCTGCTTCTCTTTTGTCCGCTCGTCTTCTAGCGGGAATGAGATCTCGGCCCCCTCGCTCTTGCCAACCCAGTTCTTCTGCATTGTCTTTATGCGCTCCGGCCAGTCCAGACGACTATGATCGAGCAATTTCTCGGCGTATCTGGTAATTCTGAAAAACCATTGTTCCAGCTCTCTCTTGGTCACCGGTGTACCACATCTCTCACAAACACCCTCCCCTATCACTTGCTCATTGGCCAGCACTGTCTGACATCTCGGACACCAGTTAACTGGCGCCTTAGCTCGATAGGCCAGTCCAGCCCCATAGAGTTTCAGGAAGAACCACTGTGTCCATCTGTAATAACTAGGGAGACAAGTGATTACTTCGCGATCCCAGTCATATATTGCCCCCATAGTCTTGAGTTGGCGACGCATATTGTTTACGTTCCCCATCGTCCAGTCATAAGGGTGAATTCCATGGCTGATGGCTGCATTTTCCGCAGGTAACCCAAACGCATCAAAACCCATGGGATGAAGCACATTGTAACCCTGCATCCTTTTGAATCTGGCATAGGTATCTGCAGGCGCCATGGCGTACCAATGCCCAATGTGGAGGTCTCCTGAGGTATACGGAAACATAGTCAAGGCGTAGAACCTCCGGCGGCTATTGTCTCTCCGCACCTTGTAAATATGATCAGCCGCCCATCGCTTTTGCCATTTTCTCTCGATTTCTTGAGGGTTGTACTTCTGGGTCATATTCGCCAAAGTTTAACCTAAATCGGGGTGAATTGAAAGCCTTTCTCTAGCTATTGAGAATGGACAGCGACATAGGAAAAAGAAGGGCACACGGAAATCCGTGAAGCTCCAGATAGCAGAAGGGCTCTCTCAGGAAGGGTGGTAGGACAATCGAGGAAGGCTTTGAGACTTAGAGGTCCCGTTACATATCAACCGGCCAGTCTATATTGGTCCGAGCGACTTTCCCAGGTTAATGCAAACCTCTTCAACCACTCTCCTACGAAACTGCACAGACGGTTGTGAATCAAGGAGAAGATGTGCAGGTAAAAAGATCTTGTTCAGGCTGTCACACGCATAGCACACCGCCTATTGTTTGCTTTTTGAGAGTGCGCCAAAACAGACGCCACTCTACTTGGGCAAACCGAGACGGCGTGCAGATTTAAGCCCCCTTGCCCGTGGATTTCACACCAACACGCTGAGGGCCACCGCCCATGTGTAGCCCCTCAAAACCCGCTGGCCGCTGCAATACTCAGCGCTTCTCTATTCTGAATACTTTTGTGCCGCACACAGGGCAGACACCTTGCGTGGCCGGTCTGCGGTTCTTGAGCATAACCCGCCGTGGGTTCTTTATCTCCCTCTTCTTTCTACACTTCATGCAATAAGCTGTTGCCATCATTCCCTCCTTCTATTTCTCCTTTTGCTATATTGTTACTATAAGAGCAAAGCTTTGTCAATACCTCTTCGGCTTTAGCAAGAAAGATCGCGAGATTTTGGCGAGCCAGACAGGAGTCGGACTATATTTGTTCTCCGTCAGCAAGTCATATTCGGCATTCTAGCTAAGATGAGCTGGCAGCACCTGCAGTGTCATTGTGAGTCGCTTCAGGCATTTCTCTTTTCCCAATACTGCCATAGTCTGAAATAGTGGCGGCGCTGCAGTCCGTCCCGTGATGGCAATCCTTAGCAGGCCAAAGAGTTTTCCTGTGCGTAGGTCTAGTTCTATGGCCAGAGAGCGCAAAACACCCTCTAGCGTAGCAACATCCCAAGTCGCTAGCTTTTCCAACTTTTGCCAGGCAATCGTGACGGCTTCAATCGTTGATTTGCCATCTAGTCCTCCCTTCAAGAAGAGACCTACCTCATATTCCGGAACGTCAACGAAAAAGAAATCGGCAAGCTGAGGAACTTCAGCCAGAGTCTTGGCTCGTTCTTGAATGAGCGCTAGAACCTGGCTGACGTAGCCCTCATCCAATGGGCGTCTTACCGACTCCGGCAAATCCCTATCTAGAAATGGCATACCTTGATGAACAAACTCTGCTAGGCTCAGCCTCCGCAGGTAGATCCCGTTCATCCATTCCAGCTTCTCTTTATTGAAGATAGCTCCTGTCTTGCCTACTCTTGCCAGAGAGAAGTGCTTTATCAATTCCTCTTGAGATAGTAACTCAGTTCGGTCATCGAGCGACCATCCCAAGAGCGCCAGGAAATTGACCATGGCATCCGGCAAATATCCTTCTTTCTGATATTCGCTGATACTGGTAGCACCGTGTCTCTTGGACAATTTCGCGCGGTCGGATCCTAAAATCATGGGCAAGTGGGCAAATTCGGGACCCTGCCAGTCGAGAGCCTGATAAAGCAAAACATGGCGAGGCGTGCTGGACAGCCACTCTTCCGCCCTGAGAACGTGCGAAATGGCCATCACATGGTCATCTACTATATTCGCCAGGTGATAGGTGGGATAACCGTCGGATTTGAGCAAGACAAAGTCATCCAACGTATCGTGCTTGAAAGTGACCGGCCCGTAGACCAAATCGTGGAAAGTGGTTTCGCCTTCGAGAGGTGTTTTGAAGCGAATCACCGGAGTAATGCCTTTTGCGATTGACTGGGCCCTTTCCTCTTGTGTCAGATCCCGACAACGTCGATCATACTTCGGCGGTTGCTTGCGTTTCATCTGCTCTTTTCGCATCACCTCCAGTCTTTCCGGGGAACAATAGCAGAAATATGCACGATCCTGGTCAAGTAGCTTCTGTGCAGTTTCACGATAGGCAGGCAAGCGTTGTGATTGGAAGTAAGGTCCTTCGTCCCAGTCTAATCCCAGCCACCGCAAGCTATCTAGTACTATCTCAACTGCTCCCTCCACCTTGCGAGCCACGTCAGTATCTTCAATCCGAAGGACGAATGTGCCGCCGTGGTGGCGGGCAAAAAGCCAGTTAAATAGAGCTGTCCTTATGTTGCCTAAGTGCGGGTATCCTGTAGGACTGGGAGCAAAGCGAACTCTAACCGGTGTCTCTGACTCAGACTGCATTGAGCTGTATTCTAAGTTTGGGGCTGATTCTATTTGGAGAGAGTCTGATATATGTTCTTTAAGCGATCCAAGTACTTCCTAAGCCTCTGAGCAAGCTGTTCAACCTGATCGAGGGCATTCTTGGTATCCTCCAGCTCAGTAGTTATCTTAAACAAAATCTCGTCCCGCCTCTGACCCAAATTAGCCTCAAGATCGGTCAATTCCCCTACGTCGGACAGGAAACTGCTTTCTCGCATCTTCTGGTCTCTAGCAAGTTCCTCATAGGACTTCATAATCTCGGTTTCCTTTCTCCTCTATAGACGATGCCAAATTCTAACATGGGTCGATATCTCAAACAAGACCCTGGCCTAACAAGACACACATAGGCCCCACACATTCTCTACTCCGTCATGCAAAATTCCGTTCTTTCCTATATATTATTGGCAGTTGTTTTTTTTCCTGCAGCTGGAGAAACCCATGAGCCAGTTCAGAATAGTATCCGATTTTCATCTTACCGGTGACCAGCCTCAGGCCGTGGATAACCTGGTCGAGGGCTTGAAGAAAGGGTACCGCGACCAGACATTGCTGGGAGTGACCGGGAGCGGCAAAACCTTTGCCATGGGGAATGTCATAGAGAGGACACAAAGACCAACCCTTGTTATGTGTCACAACAAGACCTTGGCCGCTCAGCTAGCTACCGAGTTCAAGGAATTCTTTCCCGAAAACGCTGTAGAGTACTTTGTGAGCTATTACGACTACTATCAGCCGGAGGCATACGTTCCCAGCACCGATTTGTATATTGAGAAAGAGACCGACATAAATGAGGAAATTGACAAACTGCGGCATGCAGCTACTATGTCGCTGTTTACTCGTCGAGACGTAGTCATCATCGCTTCAGTCTCGTGTATTTATAGTCTGGGCGCCCCTGAGGAATATCATGCTTTTGCCCTTGCTATTGAAAGGGGCAAATCCTATAAACGAGATAGACTGGTCCGGCACCTTGTGGATATGCAATATGAAAGAAATGACTATGATTTCACCAGAGGCAGATTTCGTATTCGCGGAGATACCCTGGAAATCCAGCCTGCCTATCAGGAAACAGCTCTCAGAATCGAATTCTGGGGAGACAAGATTGAACGTATTGTGGAAATTGATCCTCTGACCGGCGAACTGTTGGCCCACCGGGATCAACTGGATATTTATCCCGCAAAGCACTTCGTCACCTCTCACGAGAAGCTGCTGGCGGCAATCGAGGATATCAAAGCCGAGCTCAAGAACAGACTAAACGAGCTAAAGGGCCAGGGGAAAATGCTCGAAGCCCAAAGACTTGAGGCGCGCACCAACTACGACATTGAAATGCTCCAGGAGATGGGATACTGCACCGGTGTGGAAAACTACTCCCGGCATCTCCAGCGACGGGCACCGGGAAGTACCCCTTGGACTTTGTTGGACTACTTCCCCGATGATTTCTTGTTGTTCATAGATGAATCCCATATGACCCTGCCCCAGATAAGAGGAATGTACCACGGTGATGTTTCTCGAAAACAGACACTGGTCGATTATGGCTTTCGTCTCCCTTCAGCTCTGGATAACCGGCCGTTGCGTTTTGAGGAGTTTAACCAGCATATCAGCCAGGTTATCTACGTCTCGGCTACACCCAAGCCCTATGAACATGACCATAGTCAGCAAGTAGTGGAGCAATTGGTGCGTCCCACCGGACTACTGGAGCCTACCGTAGAGGTTAAGCCGGTTAAGGGGCAGATTGATGACCTTATTCATCAGATAAGAACCCGCGTCGCTAAAGCCGAGCGCTGTCTGGTAACTACACTGACCAAGCGAATGGCAGAGGAATTGAGCGACTACCTGAAAGAGATGGAGATCAGGACTCATTACCTGCATTCGGAGATAGACACTCTAGAGAGAGTGGAGATTCTCCGTGATTTGCGCCTGGGCATCTATGATGTGGTAGTGGGTATCAATCTCCTCCGTGAGGGATTGGACCTACCTGAAGTGAGTCTGGTGGCCATACTGGATGCCGACAAGGAAGGCTACCTCAGGTCTGCGGAGGCGCTCATCCAGACCATGGGACGTGCTGCCAGACACATAAATGCCCATGTCATAATGTACGCTGATACCGTCACCGGATCCATGCAGAAGGCCATAGAAGAGACTATGCGCCGGCGCCATGTGCAGGAAGTCTACAATAAGGAACACGGCATCACTCCTCAGGGAATAACAAAGGCAGTAAAAGCTATAACCGAGAGAGTCCAGGCGGTCGCTGAGACGAGGACTCCCTATGCGGCTACCTCTATTTCCAGAGAAGAAATACTCGAACTCATCAAGCAACTGGAATCAGACATGAAAGCGGCGGCCAAGAACCTGGAATTTGAGAAGGCCGCCATGATTCGCGACCGGATTATCGAATTAAGAAAAGACGAAGGCCTGGTCTCACTCTGACGAAATCACGATCGGGCATCATTCACCAGAGATGCGGGACGCTCCAGCCTAGTCTAGCTTGTCTCTCTCATTGCAGGAATTATCCGCTCCATGTCCTGCCATAGTTTCAAACCATGAATGTATCGACCTAGTACCTATCGAACCCAGCGATGGTAGCGAATCGTCAGAACGGTGTGGCGCTTTGTAGCAAACGTCAGGCAAGCAGGAGCAGCCCATAAGTCTAGGACCAAAGTAAGGGGGCAATGGGAAAAATGGGTGATTGACGCCTTTCAATACACATGCCTATATTAATGACATGCTTTGGCATAAGTTAAATATTCTCACCAGAGGAAGACATGCGTGTTGTTACTAATAACCACACTTACTATGGGACGGACAATGCTTACTCGACGGTCGGCATCAGTAGAAATACCTTCTTCGAGCGGCCGAGAGAACGAACGGTCTTCGATGTCGAGCGTCGGAACTGCCGAGGTTGGAGACTATTCACCCCGGCTCAAGTGGAGGCCATTAGAACCAAGGCTAGCCATCTGTTCGCGACAAGACGCAGCCACTGAGGAGCTCAACGAATGAAAACAGTAATATCCACGGTCAAATGCAGGGACGAGGATAAATTGTTCAAGACTCTTAGCGAGGAACTACCGATTGGGGTCTGCATCATGCAGGATGGACAGTTTTGCTATGCCAATAGCACCTTCCCAATTGCCATCGGCTACACAGTCGATGAATTGGTGGGCAAAGACTCCTTGGAGATTGTTGTTCCTGAAGATAGAGAGATGGTGAAGGAAAACACGATCAAAATGTTGAAGGGAGGGCTGCGCTCGCCATATCAATTCAGGGTGATCTGTAAGAATGGTAGCATTGTTTGGATTATGGGGACAGTTAAACCCATCCAGTACCATGGGAGACGGGCAACCCTGGGGAATTACATGGAAATCACCGAGCGCAAACAGGCAGAGGATGAGCTTCAAACCGAGAGGAATAAGCTGCAATCACTAGTGGACGCCATGGAAGATGGTCTCTCCATACGGGATAAGGACTATAACATTATTTATCAGGGTAGGCTACAGAGGTCGATTGTTGGTGACCACCTGGGGGAGAAATGCCACCGCGTCTATGAAGGTAGAGAAAAGGTTTGTGAGGGGTGCCCGGTAGAAAAGGCATTTAAGGATGGTAAGTCACACACCGCGGAGAGGAGGATGGAAGAGCCTTCAGGGGAGATCAGCTTCTGGGAGAATACAGCTAATCCCATCAGGGACGCCAGTGGAGAGATTGTTTCCTGCCTTGAGATTAACAGGAACATCACCGAGCGCAAGAGGCAGGAGCAGGCGCTGGCTGATGAATTAACCCAGCGCCGTCTCCTGATCGACAAGTCCCTGGACGGGATAGTCGTCCTCGATGAAGATGCCAAGGTAGTAGAGGTTAACCAGCGCTTTGCCGATATGCTGGGCTATACCCTTGAGGAAGTCCATGAGCTGCATACCTGGGACTGGGATAGAGCTTTCCCCCCCGAGGAAATACTGGAGATGGGACGGAATGTTGACGAGAAGGGTTTACACTTAGAGACGAAGCACACTCGCAAGGATGGTTCGGTTATTGACGTTGATATCAGTATCAGTGGGATCATGTATGGGGGGCAGAAGCTGATCTTGTGCATCGACCGGGACATCACCGAGCGCAAGCAGGCTGAGAAGGCGCTAAAAGATAGCGAAGAAAGTTACAGGGAGCTCGCCGACAGCATCACCGATGTCTTTTTCGCGATGGACGAGAATCTCAGATACACCTATTGGAACAGGGCCTCGGAAGTTCTGACAGGAATTCGAACGGACCACGCGATTGGGAAATCCATCCAAGAGGTATTTCCAGACGAGCCTTGGCGGAGAAGGGCAGAAGAGATGTACCATAAGGTGCTGAAGACGCAGCAACTCCAGACTTTTGTGAACGACTATGATATTGATGGCAGGCACTACATCCTGGAAATCAATGCTTATCCTTCCCGAGGCGGTGTTTCGGTTTTTGTCAAAGACATAACCGACCGCAAGCAGACAGAGGAGGCACTCAGAGAATCTGAAGAAAAATACAGAAAGATGTTCGAGGAGGCATTGGATGCCATTTTCATCGGCGATGCTGAGACGGGTATGTTGCTTGACTGTAATAGCGCAGCTTGCGAATTGGTTGCTAGGGAACGGTCAAAACTTATCGGGAAACATCAGCGGATTCTCCATCCTCCAGGAGAAACCGAAGGGGAGTTTAGCAGGACTTTCGGTAAGCACCTCCGCGCAAAAGAAGGGAAAGTTATTGAAACGCAAGTTGTCACCGGAAAGGGCGAAATCAAGGAGGTGGCAATTAAGGCCAATATCGTCGAGCTTCGGGGGAAGAAGGTGGTTCAAGGCATATTTCGTGACATCACCGAGCGCAAGCAGGTGCAAGAAGCCCTTCACAAGTCTGAAGAACGCTATCGCCTGCTTGCAGAGAACGCCGGTGAGGCTATCCTTGTCGTTCAGGACGACGTGGTCAAATTCATCAACCCCAAGGGAGTCGAGCTCTCTGGCTATTCAGGGGAAGAATTGGCCTCCAGACCATTCACCAGTTTCATTTATCCGGATGACATTCACGTGGTCGCTGATCGTTACCTTAAGAGGCTCCGAGGGGAGCCAGTCCCCCAGACATATGACTTCAGGATTATCAGGAAAGATGGCAATATCAGGTGGGGTGAGCTCAACGCTGTGCCAGTTTCCTGGGAAGACAGCCCAGCCGTGCTGTGTTTCATGAGCGACATAACTGAGCGCAAGCAGTCAGAGGAGGCGCTCAGGCAATCGGAAGAGAAATACCGGACTATTCTGGAAGAGACAGGCGATGGTTATTTCGAGACTGACCTCGTCGGCAGCTTCACCTTTGTGAACGACGCACAGGCTCGCCTCTTGGGCTATTCCATGGAAGAGATAATCGGGACGAGTTTCAGAGCGTTCACACCTGAAGAAAGGGTGAATGTAGTTCTTGAAGCCTACGGTCGCGTGTACAAGACTAATGAGCCATTGAGGAATTTCGTTGACGAGGTTATTAGCAAAGACGGGAGCCACGGATTTGCCGAAACCTCGGCATTCCCGATAAGAAACGATAGGGGTGAAATCGTCGGCTTCCGGGGAGTGCGACGCGATATCACCGCACGAAGACAGATGGAGGAAGCACTGCGACACTCGGAGGAGAAGTACCGGACCATACTGGAGGAGATGGAAGATGCCTATTTCGAGGTCGATCTTGGTGGCCACCTCACCTTTGTGAATAATTCCGTGTGCCGCGACCTGGGATACTCCAGGGAAGAGCTAATGGGAAAGAGCTATAAGGTCTTCACAGTTGAAGAAGATATCGAGTCACTATTTCAGGTCTTCAATGAAGTGTATCGAAGTGGTGTACCGAACAAGGGATTCCCTTGGAGGACTGTACGGAAAGACGGGACCCACGCGTTTGCCGAGACATCAATCTCTCTCCTAAGAAATGAGCAGGGTCAGACTCTTGGATTCCGTGGCGTGGGGCGTGATATCACAGAACGCAGGCTGGCAGAGGAGAGACTGCGACAAAGCGAGGAAAATTATCGAGCTCTGTTCGATAGCACGGTCATCGGCACGATTGTTCTGGAAGCTGAAACTATGAAAATGGCGATGGTTAATCAAGCCGCTGCGAAAATGTTTGGATTTAGTTTTCCAGAGGAAGCCCGAGGAGTAGACCCGTTTGACTTGATTCGTCCGGAAGACAAAGAGAGAATTTCTAAGATTGCTGCGGAAAATTTGTTTAGGCAAGACTCGCGGCAGACTTACGAACTGGGGGTGGTCACCAAGGACGGGAGAGAAATATGGATAAATGCGACGGGTGCGAGAATTATGCATGAGGGCAAATTGGCGGGTTTAATTTCTTTTACGGATATTACTGAGCAAAAGCGGCAAAGAGAACGGCTTATGGTGACTGACCGGCTAGCTTCCCTTGGCGAACTGGCAGCCGGCACGGCCCACGAACTCAACAACCCGCTCACGAGCATTATCGGTTTCTCTCAGTTGCTTATGGAGAAGGAAACCCCCGACGACATCCGCGAGGACCTGAAGCTTATCAACAACGAGGCTCAGCGCGCCGTCAAAGTAACGAGGGATCTCCTTACATTTGCCCGAAAGCACGCGCCTGTGAAGCAGCATAGCCAGATAAATAGCATTATTGAAGACGTGCTGGAATTACGTGCTCATCTGCAAAAAACGAATGGTATCGAGGTTGAGAGGCAGCTTGACCCTGACCTCCCTGAAATCATGGTTGATTATTTCCAGATGCAGCAAGTTCTCCTCAACATCGTTATCAACGCCGAATATTTTATGACTCAGGCGCATAATAAGGGGACTCTGACCATTACCACCAAAAAACAGAACAGTAGCGTGGTGATTTCAATTGCTGATGATGGCCCGGGTATTCTGCCGGAAAATCTAAGGCGGATATTCGACCCCTTCTTCACCACCAAAGAAGCAGGCAGCGGGACCGGGCTTGGTTTGAGCATCTGCCACGGGATAGTGACCGAGCATGGCGGGCAAATATATGTCAAGAGCCAACTGGGTAAGGGAGCCACTATTCTTGTCGAACTGCCCATTAACAGGCACGCCCATATTAAGAGTATGCCATAAAACAAGCTGACGCTAACGAGAAAGGTATTCTAGTGGTTAAAGATGAAAAGGAGCTAAAACAATGACCAAGAATCTTTTGGACGGGAAGGAGTGAGGGTATGCCTAGCCAGCGAGAAACATTGCTTATCGTCGATGACGAAACTGCAATCAGGAAGCTCCTTCGTCGAAAATTATCAGGAGAAGTCTACCGGTGTGAGGAAGCGGATACTGCTGTGCAAGCCCTGAATATGCTGGCAAGCAGCCCGATCGCTCTAGTTATACTGGATATAAAGATGCCCGGTAGATCAGGAATCGAACTCATACCGGAAATAAAGTCAGGCTACCCTGACACAGCGATTATTATGGCTACAGCTATTAATGATATTAACGTTGCCGTTGAGTGCCTGAAGCAGGGGGCTGATGACTATATCTGCAAGCCTTTTAACCTGGATGAGGTTTCCCGGAGCATCCAAAGAGCTCTCGAGAAAAGGCGTCTACAGCTCGAGGTCAGGGATTACCAGAAATTCTTGGAGGAAAGGGTTGAAGAGCAGACGGGAGAGATTAAGAAACTTTTCCTTGGCGCAATGGAGGCGCTCGTAGCAGCCCTCGAAGCCAAAGACAAATACACTGGTGGACATTCCCGCCGCGTGACTGAGATAGCACTGGCAATAGGCAAAGAACTGGGCCTATGCGTCCACGAGATGGAAGACCTGCGCTGGGCAAGTTTGCTCCATGACGTCGGGAAGATTGCCGTTGACCAGGTCATCCAGAACAAGCCTGGCAAGCTGACATGTGAAGAATACGAGCATATCATGATTCATTCCGAGATCGGCGCCCACATTGTGCAGCCGGTGGTTAACGGAAAAATATCTGAGATCATCGAGCATCATCACGACCATTATGATGGCAGCGGACTTCATCAGGTTGTAGCCGGCCGTGACATACCCTTGGGAGCAAGGGTCATCGCCGTAGCCGATGCCTTTGACGCTATGATTTCCGACCGACCCTATCGCGCGGCAATGTCCATCGCCAACGCAGTAGAGGAGATCAAGCGTTGCGCTGACACTCAGTTCGATCCGGTTATAATGACCGCATTCCTTAAAACTGTGCAAATTGGAGCGACACAGGCTCGGCACCTTCAAAATGGTGCGCCCGACGGCCGACTCTAGGAACACAGGGACACTGCAACACACGATACCGTCCACATCCATCACGTCATTGTCAAAGGCCTCAATGAAGTCTCGCACGGAGAAGATCTGTCGTGATCATCTTGTGGTTGATACCTCGCAGGATATTACTGCTGCAGTCGACAAGATTGTCCGTACAGCAGGTAGATAAGAACAGAAAAGTCCCTCACTGACCTCTTCAATTCTTCATCCAAATAAAGTAAAATGAATGTTCCGAAATATGTGCGTTTGCATGACCCCAAGAAAGGGCTTCTGAGTCTCCGGGGATCCGGGGTAGATTAGGAGTATATTAATCCTGTGCTTCCAAGATCCGACAGATCCTCGGGGCTGCTTTGAGGGAACGAATCATGGAGACGAAAGTTGTAGCTGGGGACATAGTTCAAATCGAGGCTGACGCCATTGTGGTGAATCTCTTTGAAGGCGCGGAACAGCCAAGTGGCGCTACTGCCGCCGTGGATGAAGTCCTGGACGGAGTTATCAGCTCTTTGATTAGTCGAGGGGAGATTAAGGGCAAGTTTGAGGAAGTTAGCATTGTGCATACCTTTGGGAAATTGCCTGCCAGGATAGTCGCTATGGTCGGCCTGGGCAACCACGACGATTTCGATGTCGATAAGATTCGCAGAGTGACTGGACAGTTTTGTCGGGCATTGCGCAGGTCAAATTGTCACAAGATAGCCACAATACTGCATGGCGCTGGCGCAGGCAATATTGGGATTGAAGCTTCAGCTCAAGCAATAACTGAGGGCGCTATTCTCGGCCTTTATGACTTCACCAAATACAAGAAATCTGAGTATGAAGATGTAGACGAAGTACTGATAGTGGTAAGAGAAAAAGAAAAAGTCCCTATTCTGGAACCAGTCGTTGCCAAGGGGAAGTCTATCGCTGAGGCTACCAACCTCGCTCGGGATATGGGCAATGAGCCGGCTAACTACATGACGCCCAGTCAAATGGCAGAAACAGCCAAGGAATTAGCTAACGAATATGATTTAGGGTTCGGAGTTTTTGACCGAGAGGAAATGGAGGCCATGGGTATGGGGGCACTCCTGGGAGTGGCCAAGGGAAGCAGCCAGCCTCCCAAGCTAATCACTCTGACCTACAAGGGAGATGAACGTTCCCAAGAAGCGCTTGGCTTTCTGGGCAAGGGCATAACCTTCGACTCCGGAGGGATCTCAATTAAGCCCTCCGAGGGGATGGGCGACATGAAAAATGACATGGCCGGCGCTGCGGCGGTCATAGCAGCGCTCGCGGCTATTGCTCAGTTGAAACCCAAGATTAACGTGACCGCGATCGTTCCTGCAACTGAGAATCTGCCCAGTGGCACCGCCCTGAAACCGGGAGATATACTCAAGGCCATGAATGGCAAGACCATAGAAGTGATAAGCACGGATGCTGAAGGAAGGCTCATCTTGGCCGATGCCCTCAGTTATGCTGTAGGACAAGGTCTCTCACCTTTGATAGATTTGGCCACTTTGACTGGAGCTTGCCGAGTTGCCTTAGGCATGTCCTACGGTGGTCTCTTTGGAAATGACCAAGACTGGATAGACAAAGTCCTTAAAGCTGCTGAAAGAACGGGCGAGAGAATGTGGCACATGCCCATGCCTGACGACTACAAGGAACAAATCAAAAGTCAAATTGCCGATGTCAAGAATACCGGCAACAGATATGGTGGAGCCATAAGTGCCGCGCTGTTTTTGGCTGAGTTCGTTGACAAGATCCCTTGGGTTCATATCGATATTGCTGGCCCGAGACTCTCCCACAAGGAGAGCGGATATATGGTGAAGGGAGCTACCGGGGTTGGCGTTAGGACTTTGGTCGAATTGGCTTTGAACGAGGCAAAGAATCGGGAGGGCACATGAAGACAAAGTGGATAGGCCATGCTTGTTTTTTGATTACGTCTGGAGATAGTCTAAGAGTCATTACGGACCCTTACGCTGTGGGTGGGGGTATCAACTACTCCCCCATTGAGGAGACCGCCGATGTCGTTGTGGTGAGCCATGACCACGGCGACCACAATAACGTCGCGGCAGTGCAAGGGGAACCGGACGTCGTTAAAGGCCCCGGTACAAAAACCGCCAAAGGTATTCAGTTCAAAGGCATCGCCACTTCTCACGACGCCTCTCAGGGCACGCAGAGGGGATCTAACACTGTCTTCTGTTTCACTATAGATGATTTGAAGCTTTGCCACCTCGGTGATTTAGGGCATGTGCTCAGCCCAGGCCAGGTTGGTGAGATTGGTGCCGTTGATATACTGTTTGTTCCCGTGGGTGGCTTCTTCACCATTGACGCTACTGTAGCCAGCCACGTATGTGACCAATTGAAGCCGAAAGTAGTTATTCCCATGCATTTTAAGACACCCAAATGTGGCTATCCTATAGCCGGAGTCGACGATTTCCTTAAGGACAAGAAGGACGTAAGAAAGACAACGGCTAGCGAGGTGGAGTTCCAGCGTGAGAAGCTCCCGATTGCCACGGAAATCGTGCTTCTGCAAACAGCTTTATGACTACTGAGATTCGGTGGCTAATATGAAGTGCATGATCGTCGAAGATTCGGATTTTGTGTTTGCCCCTCCTCCGCAGCTGGCTTGGGCAAGACGAGTTTTGATCAAACCCTGCGCTGGCTATTCTTTACCATACCCTGTCACGACAAGTCCGGGACTCTTGCATGCCATTATCAAGGGCATCAGAAAGGTTAGCAATGCAGACATTCTCATTGCCGACGGCACCCCTACCGGTGAGTCAATTTACCCAATATATCAAGCCTTGGGATACAACTTCCATCACGTTCTGATGCTTGACATCAGAGATTCCATCTTCATAGAGGTTCAGAATCCCCTAGACGAATTCTATGCGGTCGAGAGTTTCTGGGTACCCAATGTGGTGTTGCGCAGCGATTTTCTAATAAGTGTTACGCCGTTCAAAGTGTCTGCCAGGTCCGGGCAGTTTAGTGTGGCAAACCTTCTCAATCTCTTGCCAGTGAGCAAGTATGGAAAGGGAAGGTCTGGTGGTTGGGGAAGGCTGTATGAGCTAGGGATTGAGAAGGTCCTCGCCGACCTCTACTTCACTTTGCCTTTCGATTTGGGCATCATAGAAGCCTCTCAAAGATTCTCCTATACGAATGACCCCAAGAAAGGGGAGGCAGAAGACTATGGGAAGATCTTGATTGGTGAACCTCACGAGGTTGACCTCAAAGCGTCTCAAATAGCCAGGATTGCTTGCGAGCACCTAAAACTGATTAGCCAAGGCAGAGTCCAGCTAGATGACTGAGAAGATTTGAGTTTTCTGGTCATGATCTCGATTTCTGATCTCTGACACTCAATTTCCCGTCAGTACCTTATGCTGAAATTGTCGAACCGTCCGGTGCAAGCCGACCAATCTATCTCGACTCTCTTAACCCGAGATCCCGGTGTGCCTATCTTAAGTTGCTCCAGTAACTTATCCAACCGCGGCTTCTCTCCTTCAGCCTTAACCTCGACAGCATCCCCGCTGGCAAGGTTGCGAACATAGCCTTTCAAACCCAGGTCCCTGGCCACATTCCGAACAAAATAGCGAAAACATACACCCTGAACTCGTCCGTAGACTGTAGCCGAAAGACATGCTACATCAGCCATCTGTCGCCCTGAGTCACCATATCGACGGCCAACCCATTCGCACCACAACCGCGGGACACGCCGAACAGCTCTCACGTAAAGACAAAGACATCTCTACTCGTTCCCGCCGCCTACCGTCACGGTATAGTTCCCGGTAGGCTATTGACTAGCTATTCCTCGTATTCTTCGGCGGGTTTCCTCTTTTTCTTGACTACCTCCACCTCCACCTGTGGCACGAGTGCTGAAATTGGTTTGCTCTTCTGCGCCCCCTTCTTGGGTTTCTTTGCCTCTCGCCGTCTATAGTCTCGTTTGCCCATGGCTACACCTCAATTTCTCCCAAGCAGCTCTCGCTGCCTGGCTCTCAGCAACCTTCTTACTCCCTCCTATTCCTCTACCGAATGCCTCTCCATCGACCAGAATCTCGGCGGTGAACTGCTTGTCATGGTCGGGGCCAATGGCTTCCACCAAACGGTAAACTGGCGTCGGTCTTCCTTCTCCCTGGATGAACTCTTGCACCAATGCCTTGTAGTTCAGCATAGTCTTTCCCGTCTTCACCCCTTCCAAATCCCGCTTAAGCTGTTTGAGAATGAATCTCCTCGCTTTACCTATCCCCTGGTCCAAATACAAAGCCCCTATGAGTGCTTCCATAGCATTCGCCAAGTTGCTTGCCTTGGCCCTGCCTCCCCCTAATTCCTCCCCTCGTCCTAACATAAGACAGTCGCCAAGTTCGAGCGAAGCAGCCAGGGCAGCCAAGGTATCCCGGCAAACCAGAGAGGCGCGAATTTCGGTTAACTCACCCTCAGACAGTTCGGGGAATTCTTTATACAACTTATCTGTCACAACGAAATTCAGGACAGCATCACCCAGAAACTCCAAGCGCTCGTTGCTAGGACATTCGGGGTCGGGGTTTTCATTGCAATAAGACGAATGGACGAAAGCTTGTTCGAGCAAAGACTCTCGGCGGAAGCATATTCCTAGGTTTTCTTGGCAATGGTCCCAATCAACCATTTTCAGAATCAAGTATAGCAACAAGGCTTAGCTAGCTCAACCCACCATCACTCACCCACAATCTATATATTTCCACCAAATCAGAGCCCGCACTGTCCTGCCGGGAGCCAGCCTCTGTTGCTCTTTGGGGCTTACCCTTTTCCAATGCTATAATAATCGCCCAGTCCTCATGGATATTCTAGCCACGCTCAATCCTGCCCAGAGAGAAGCTGCGGAGGCCATCAAAGGACCTGTACTTATCCTAGCCGGGCCCGGCAGTGGCAAAACCCGGGTGATTACCTACCGGGTTGCTTATTTAGTGAGAATCTGCGGCGTTAGCCCTCACCACATCATGGCGGTTACCTTTACCAACAAAGCCGCCCGAGAGATGAAACAGAGATTGGACCAACTCCTCGGGCAAGCCACAGAAGCTTTGACTCTAGGCACGTTCCACGCCATTTGTGCTCGAATTCTCCGCCGTGACGGCAAAGCTGTTGGGCTTGAGGCGAGTTTTGTTATCTACGACGAAGATGACCAGCTAAGGTTGATAAAACAAGTCCTGGAGGAACTGAAACTTGATCCCAAGCAATATGTTCCCCGGGCGGTGCGCTCAGTCATCGATGCTGCCAAGAGCCGTCTTATTAGCGCCGAGGACTACGGCCAGCGGGTTAGCAGCTATTTTGAAGAGATCGTTCACAGAGTCTATCAGCGCTATCAACAATTGCTGAGCCAGGGTCAGGCAGTGGATTTCGATGATTTGCTGATGAAGACGGTGCAGTTGTTCCGAGACCATCCCAAAATCCTCGCCAGGTACCAGTCAAGGTATGTTCATATTTTGGTTGACGAATTCCAGGATACCAATATTGCCCAGTATGAGTTAATGACACAGCTGGCAGGAAAACACCGGAACCTGTGTGTGGTCGGCGACCCCGACCAATCCATTTATTCCTGGAGATTTGCTGATTTGCGCAACATCCTCAGCTTTGAAAAAGACTACCCTGAAGCTAAAGTCGTGTTTCTGGAACAGAACTATCGCTCCACCAAGACAATACTGGAGGTGGCTTCAGATGTTATCTCAGCTAATGTGCTGCGCAAGCCCAAGAAACTGTGGACAGAAAATGAAGACGGAACGCCGGTAGCGGTTATCGAGAGCTATAATGCCGAAGAAGAAGCCCAGTACGTGGTCAACGAGATCGAGAGGCTTGTTAGCCAAGAACAAATATCCCTCAAGGATTGCGCCGTCATGTATCGGGTTAATGCTCAGTCACGAGCCTTAGAGGAGACCTTCCTGAGGTACGGTGTGCCTTACAAACTTGTTGGCGGTACCCGCTTCTACCAGAGGCAAGAGGTCAAGGACATCATTGCCTACCTCAGACTCATACATAACCCGCAGGATAATGTCAGTCTGCTTCGAATCATAAATGTGCCAGGCAGAGGTATTGGACAAAAGACCACTAGCACACTGCAATCATGGGCAAAAGCTCATGACATCCCCTTCTTCGAGGCTTTGAAGCAAATCAGTCAAAATGCCATTGCCGGCGAAGCGAAGCAATCTCTTCCTTCGCGCACTATTCAGGCCCTGGCTGGGTTTGATGCCGTTATGGGTGAATTCATTGCACACAGTCACGAACTAACCCTCTCTGGTCTACTGGACGATATACTGGAGCACACCGGATATAGAGCATACATTCAGAACAAAGAGGATGGAGAAGGAAGGTGGGAGAACATAATGGAGCTGCGCAATGTTGCTACTGAATACAATGAGCTCGACACTCAAGAAGCTTTGACCGCATTTTTGGAGAAAGTAAGCCTGGTATCCGATATAGACGAGCTGGACGAAACGGCTGATGCTGTGACTTTGATAACCTTGCATCAAGCCAAAGGCTTGGAATTCCCGGCAGTCTTCATTGTCGGCCTGGAGGAAGGAATTCTCCCCCACAGGAAATCGTTTGACGACCCGGAGCAAATGGAAGAGGAGCGTCGTCTCTGCTACGTGGGAATAACCAGGGCCAAGAACCATCTATACCTTTTGCGCAGCTACCGTCGGAGCTTGTTTGGTGGCAGCACAGCAAATCCCCCCTCTCGGTTCCTTCCGGACATCTCACGCCACCTCATAAGCTCAAGAGGGTTGTGGGAAGGGAGCGCCACCCCCGTGCCTGGGCCTGACTTCAGCTACAACTTCCACCCTGAGCACCCATCTGTCGGTGCACTAACACTCAAGGTTGGTGACCACGTCTATCACAGCAAATTCGGCCCCGGTATAGTGATGGCCTGCAATCCCACGAACCTCGACCAAGAGCTCACCGTAGTCTTCGAACAGGCAGGAGTGAAGAAGCTTCTGGCCAGCCTAGCACCCCTGGAGAGAATCGAAAAAGACTCCGATTTTGCCTCATAGAGTATTGACAGAATACACGAAACCGTGTAAACTGTACTGTAGATGATGATTAGAGTCTTACGAACTGAGATAGTCTCCAAGATCGCTGCGGGG
>CAZLCQ010000002.1:0-36573 GCA_964557995.1 uncultured Dehalococcoidales bacterium | reverse complement strand
GGACGGTACATTAGTATCAACGGACTAAGGTACTTTATCATACTATAGGATACTCTACTATGATCAGAATGTCAATAGGATTGTATTCCGCAAGCAGAAGGAAACTACCCCGCCAGAGGTAACCTTTCTCCAGACCATAGGCGAAGGCCTCGCCGTGTGTGAATAGATGGTCCGAAAGCTGCCCACCGTGGTACCGCGAGCCTGGTTCTCGCCTACGCTGATGTTGTCCAAGCTGGCGCCGGAATCCACACGTTTCGCATCATTAGTCGACACCAATAATGGTAATGGTCACGGTGGCGGTATCGGTGTCGCCAACGGCATCGGCTACTGTGTAGGTGAAACTATCAGTGGCTGACTCACCAGCCTGCAAGTAATCGAAGTGCCCATTAGGATCATAGGTGAAGACACCACGCGGGCCCCAACGTACGAGTTCACCCACAGTCGAACTCGTATCCACTGCCGTTACAGGTAGTAGATCGTAAGGATCGGGATCCAAATCATTAGCCAACACTCCCGGAAACATGACAGTCACTGGGTCATGCTCCCTGGTAATGGCGGCATCGTCTCGTGCCAGTGGCGGACGGTTCGGCGGCATTAGTTCGGGCGGCACAAGCGGATTAAGAATGCATTTTCGCTTCTCAGGGACCTGTAGTTCCACACCCTGCGCCCTGGTCCATATATTCCCTTGCTGATTAGCTACCCAACTTGTGCCTTCTTCGGTGACGCAAACTACCATGACACTGCCCCTGACCGCAGCTGCACCGGTGGCTGTCTCAACTTCGTAGCTCGATGCTGGGTCAATAATATTTGCCACCCGACTTATTGTGGCACCTATTGTCTGTTCAATACTGATGGTTGCGTAACCGCTATCCGCGATATCGAGTGAGGCAATTTCGACTTCCGTGCCAGGCTGTAATTCGATAGTACTGCCGTCAAAGAAAGTGATTTCGGCGCTAGAATCGTCACCAGTCTTTACAACATCGCCGTCTTCTAGAGACATCCCGACCTCTCCTTCTGTCCAACTATCCGTACCTGCCTCCATTACGGATACATCCCCATCGATTGCTGACAGTGTGGTGAGCGTAGATGGAGTTGACGAACCCCCGCCGCAGCCGACCACCGTTGAGCCCATCAGAATAGTAGGAGCAAGTATTGATAACAATCTGTTAGCTATGGTGGGCCTCCCGTAGCTGCTGAGAGTGTGTTAGCAGCAACATAGGCTCCCGAGGCTGTCTATTGTTTATATGCAATGTCTTCATTGTTCTGATAGACAACTTCGCTTCCTCGCGGCTGGTTTTGACTTCTTTGGTTGCCAATGCGATAATCCCACTGGCATTGGACTGTATATTGGTATGGGAGAGACAGAGTATCGCCCTGTGTAGCATAATACTTGTGAGCAATCGGCGTGTCAATAGGGTTCTATCTTGGGAATGAAAGGAATCCAACGCAGCAAAGCAGGCCCTTCTTATGGTGTTAGGCAGGATACGACTATGGCGGAGGATAGAGTAGACGAGACTTCAACCTTACCCAAATCCCTCCAAAGATACGGGAAATCCGAGATCATCTTTGAACAAGGAAGCACCGGCAGTGAGATGTATCTCATTCACAGCGGGAAGGTACTGCTCTCGGTTCGGCGGGACGAGACTCAACAGGTCCCGCTGGTCGTTCTGAATCCCGGTGATTTCTTCGGTGAAATGGCTCTGGTGGATGACTCCCCACGGTCAGCTACTGCCTCGGCCGTTGAGGATGACACCGAGTTGATTGTCATGGATAGGAGCAGATTCCTGTTCATGGTGCGACAACAGCCAGAATTCGCCCTTAGTCTCATGCATACTTTGTGTCGGAGGCTGCGGAAAATGGATAAACGATTATCTCCTGAAGGACCCTAACCGTGAAAGAGAAGTCGCTTAACCGTGGAGTGCAAGCTAAGGCTGAAGTGCAACCGGAACCATCCAAGGTAATTGAGTTGGCACCGGGAATATGGCAGCTTCGTGGCGAGAAGCCTGGAAGTCATGTCTATCTTATCAAGGGTGATACCAAGAATGTTCTTATTGATACCGGGGTTGCCGGCAAATTCCCCGTCTTAAAGCGTCGACTTACTGAAGCAGGCCTGCGTGTAAAGGACGTAAATCTGATTATTCTAACACACGAACATTACGACCATATTGGTGCTACTGCCTTCTTCCACCGGACTGCTGTAGTAGCAGCCCACCGTTTGGCGGCCAACAAAGTGGAGTTACAGGATGAATTTGTCACCTTCAGGAAATACCACGACCAGCCAAGTAAGCCATTCTGGGTAGATGTGTGGCTGGAGGACGGTTCTATGATTGACCTCGGGAATTACGAGCTTCAGGTACTACATACGCCTGGGCACACCTCGGGGTGCATCTGCTTATATGAGCCAGGAGCTGGATTGCTGTTCACCGGCGATACGGTATTTTCTGGAGGTACTCTGTCGGAGATAGCTGTAGGCGGTAATGTCAGCGACTATGTGAATTCGATCCGGCGTTTGAGCAATCTGAAGGTTAAGCAGATCTATCCCGGTCATGGTAGAGCATCCAGTACACCTGATGAAGACTTGCCCAAGGCCATAATATATGCCCAGACAATGCTTGATGACTGCAAAACTTTCTTTGAAGCCTTCATCAAGACCAGAAAACTGCAGGACAAGCTTGGATCGGCTTTTGGTTACTGGACAGAGGCCGAGGATTAAGAAAAACAACCCCTTGACTCGAAGTTGCCCCTCTTACTGTCAAGCAACCCGTGAGCTATAAGTAGCTGCGTATTTATACTATAGGGTAAGCTTGTCACCCTCGTGGGCAATATCAATCGAGGTGCCCAACAGTCTGGCCACTTCTCCGACTTCTCTCTCTATCTCGGGCTCGTGTTGCGGACTCGTGTGGATTGCAGTAACCTTTGGTAGATAGCCATTTGCTTGACGGAACTCGATCAACTCCTCTCTGAGCATCTGCGGACAAAGGTGACCAGCGTCCTTAGCTGCATCGGCCAGACTATTAGGCCAGGTGAGATCAACTATCATCAGCTGCGGAGATATCTTGCTCCACACGGAGGACAGCCCCGGACCGGTATCGCCCGTATAGAACAAGGTCTTTCCGTCGCCAGAAGTTATTTCGAAACCCACGCCGTCAAGGTTATGTCGCACAGGTAGTGCTCTGACTTCATGACCTTCTATCTTCTGCGACTTGAAGACTTCCAATGGGACTAGATTAATGGTTGCCTTCTGAAGGAATGAAGCCTCGCTGGTGAATTTGGGGTAGACTACGCCATCAATCAGGTGTGAGGACAGAATTTCAAGAGTCTTCGCAGTGGCGATGACTTTGGTAGTGCGGTCAGGATTGTTGAAGGCAAAGGCCGGGACCGCCCTGATATGATCATAATGACCATGAGAAAGCAATATCGCCTTTATCTTCTTCTGCTCGGGGAACGTTAGTTCTGAAACCAGGCTGCCAGCGTCTACAGCGAGGACGTCATCAATAAGGAAAGACACGAGCCTGGTGTTCTTTGACTCCGCATTATGTGTCCCCAGGAATCTTATTATCATTGAAATCACCTCGTTGCCATGTTATTTGTCAACCTTTGAGAAATCCGGCTAGCTCACTGGATTTGTGAAGGTATAGCTGCCCTTTATTTTATATGATATGGCTGATTAACCTCAATGGTTGGTTCAGTGGCGGCTCGACATAGATGAGTCAGAGACTGTCAAAGATCTTGAGTCGTCCTCGCACTAGGTTATACTGTGCTCCAATTTCGTTGACTTGAGTAACCCCCTCATTGTACATGCAAAAGCAAGCAGCCTATGTCTGTTCCTTTCAAGTGAGCTTCACGGTAAGGAAGAGTAGATTGATTTGCACTATGGCAGCCAGCATGGTGATTGAGTGGTCCTGGTGATAGCCCAATTCTGACCGCAACAGAAATCTCGTCCTAGGTGGCGGTTCGAATTATGCTGGAGAGGGGAGGCCAACGGGCGGCATGCCCGGGAAGTTGCCGTAACTAAGAGCTTATGTTGCTACCCCAAAGTTCGCCCTATTCGACAGGGGCGAAATTAGCGGTAATAGTGTAATCGAGTTCCATATTGATGATGGTCGTAGGCTGATAGATATCGTTAATGGCGTCCACCCTACCGGTCCAACTCACGAATCGGTAGCCCGGATCTGGGAGCGCACTCAAAACGACAGCCTGCCCATCATTGTACCAAAAGATGCCTTCTCCGGGGATGGGCACGGAGCCGCCCTCTGTGCTGCTGATAGTCAAGCGCCACTCGGTTACAGGAGCGGTGCAAGAAGCCTTGAAACCAAAACCTGTACATACTAAGAGCGCGACTAGAGCGACCAGCATCAGTTTCTTTGTCATTTTCCCTCCTTAGTAGTCTTTCCTCGGCCTTCGATGGAATGGACCACGGTAACTGCCATTTGTGGCACCAACTCCCGGGCAAACAACTCCGCCGTGTCCATCGGTGGGGTAGAAACCTAATCTTCCGGACTCTTGCTCGATTTGGAACTACTGCACGAGAACCCGCCGATCACCTCGGCTCACGACTGCCTCTGACAGGATACCACTTCTCTCAGAAGGGAGTCAATACCTCGGATCTTGGGGATGCCTAGTCGACCGGCTCTACTGCGAACTGTGTGTTGTGTGCCCAGGACGATGCACTAGTGAGCGCTGTCAGCCAATGCAAAGGGCATACCCCCTTCTTAATGTTCAGATACGTGTGTTTGATTAATTTGAATTCTCAGAGTAATCAAGGGGTTTATCAGGATGCCTGAAGGTGGAAACAACGGTCACTATTGGCATTATCAATCAGAATAGAATGTCTGGTTTGAGGAATGTCCCCATACAAAGCTTCTGACTCAACTGCCTATCAGCAAAAGAGATAAGTCCTAATGATAGTTGTATCGCCCGGCTAACAATGAAGCGTGCTGCAGCAGCCTCCTAGGCCTCCACCACGCTGACAGTTATAGACTCTGTCATGTCGTCAATCACAGGACCGTATAGTGCCTCAACCAAACTGAGAGTGAAGGTGTATTCGCCTGTTTCGCTGAAGTAAACAACTGGGTAGATGGTTCCGTTGTAGTCTGCCGACAAGTCGAACTCCCCTGAGTACAATCCGTTGTTGAAGGACCAAAAGTAGAGCTTGATCGTAACATCTCCGGCACGGGGGTATACCCTAATATGTAACTGGACGCCATCGTAGCCTAATTCTCCCAACTCATCGGTCTTCAAGGTCACCGGTATCCTTGTGTCTTCGCGAGCCACAATGACCTCTGGAACGTCGCAGATCAACTTATAGGTGGAATGCAGAGTCGCTTCAAAGTTAGCGACGATTTCATAGTTGCCCTGCATGGTGATGGTGGTTGAAGCGGAGTTGATATTGGCAATGGTGCTCACATCGCCAGTCCAGTTGACAAACCGGTAGTCAGCACTTGGACTGGCACTCAGGCTAACCACTGTACCAGCGTCATAGGTGAGAATGGCTTTTCCAGGGATGGGTACGTCGTCAACCGTGACTGTGCCTCCAGCCGTAAAGTCGACAATTACGGTATAAGATTCCCCACCATTGTTACCATCACCGCCAACACAGCCTACCATCCCGATAATTAAGGCTACCATAAAAAAAAAGATGCTGACTCTTGCCATGTGACGGTGGCTCCTCGAACTGACTATTGTCTTCATCTTCTACCTCCAAATCCCTCTAGCTGCTTGATTCACTAGGCCTCGCTGCCAGCAAATTGCGGAATGATGTCCGAGACTATTCTACACATGGCCACAATGGGCATAAGCCCAACTCTCACTATCGGTTTCAGGCTGGGATGGTCAGTTATGAAGTCAGCTATTGGTGGGCTGACCTTGTAATAGAGATCTACCAAACCTTGGCCGAGTGGGTTGGTCAGCAGATATTCGTCTCTGAACTCCCGCAGAATCTGTATTTCCTCCGCCATGGGGGTGCCGTAAGCTGCGGTGGCAATGAAGCACATTGCATGCCCACATTCAAAAGTAGCGGTTATTGCGTAGTCGTCGTTCATAGTGATGCTGGTGGCGGCATCCTCTACGTCAGCTACAGTGCTAACATCGCCAGTCCACTTGACAAAGGGGTTATCCCCAACAGGGTTGGCCAACAACTCGACTACAGTTCCCTTGTCATACACAAAAATCCCCTCTCCAGGCCTGTCTACGTAGCCGCAACGACTACTAGAGATAGCTAGAGTGTACTGACCCTCGGGAATCGCCTCGTACCCACACCCAATGATACCAATGCTGAGAGTTAGCACTGTCGCTATAGTCAGAATTGATTTTCTTACCACTTGTTACCTCATCAATTTCCCACCAAACCTGGTTTTTTGACTACTCGCTATTCCCAGTATACATCGTAATCGTGATTGTGGCGCTTGCCGCGGAATTGGTTGTCATATGTACGCTGTTAGGCCCTCCACCGACCGATTTCGAAATTGGCCACGATGGAACAGTCGCAGTTCATGTGGATGGTGGTTGCGGTGGAGTTCACATTGGCTATGGTGCAGACATCGCCAGTCCAGTTCACAAAGTGATAGCCAGTATCTGAGACCGCCATGAGGATGACCCCTCTTCCTCCGTAACATGTAAAAGTCCCCTCGCCAGGTGTGATTACCTCACCACCTTCGGTACTGGACACGGTAAGATTCTGCGGAGGAGGAATGCAGCCTGTCACGCCCACCGCTAAGGCTACCGTAATAAGAAAGATGATGATTCTTCTCATATATGTGGACTCTGCAAAGCTATTGTATCACTAGTGAAGTGAGTGTCAATAAGCCTCAACGATGCACTGAGATGAAGTTTGAGGATAGCTTAAGGCGTCACTGTGACGTAAACTACCGTTAGAGCAAGTCCATCACCCAATCCAAAGGGCATACCCTCTTCACAATATTCAGGTACCTGTCTGTGACCTGTTTGAATTTCGGGGACAGAGGATTATCTTCCAGCATGTTTCAACCACAGGGCTATCGACTTCTTGCGGTATAAGAAGATGTTGACGCCCATGAGCCCACAAGCTACAATCTGTTCCTATGCCAGCGTAGCTCAGGGGTAGAGCAGCGGTTTCGTAAACCGCCGGTCGTCGGTTCGAATCCGACCGCTGGCTAGGGGGTACTATGAGCAAATTCGCAGACAAATTGCGGAGTCTTTCGAAATCATCAAGCGCGCCTATAGGTTTTCATCCCGCTGTCTCTGCAGTAAGGAGTCCTTCCATGCTGCTTATTGTGGGGCTATCCGAGACTCGGGTCAAGGAAGCCAGAACCGTGGCTGACATCGCTGCTGATGCTGGGTTGATAGTAAGTGAAGGCACAGGCGCTAAGACCGTGAAACAGGTCATCGAAGCGGTGGGCGATGTTCCTCTGGGGGTATTTGTGAAGGGCATGTGTGAAACAGAAATAGACGAACTTGTTAGCCTAGGGTGTGACTTTGTGGTCTTTGATATTGGGGGAGTGGCAGCGATCCTGAGCAAAAAGGAAGTGGGCAAATTCCTGATGATAGAGCCTTCGCTGGATCAGGGCCTGGTGAGAGCCATTAATAGCTTTGAAGTGGATGGGGTGCTGATTAGTGGTGGTGGGGATTCTGTGATGACTGTGGAACGCCTACTTGTGTGTCGGCGGTCCGTCGAGCTCCTGGAAAAGCCGGTTGTTATGATGCTGCCTTCTTTGGTCACAAAGGAGGAACTGATAAGTCTATGGCAAGCTGGAGTGGATGCTGTGGTTTCTGCCTCAACGCAATCGACTGACGCATTGTTCGAGCTGAAGAAGATGCTTGGCGATTTGCCCAGAAGAGCCAGAAACAGGCCGGCTACAGCAGGGGTGGTGCTTCCCCGTTATGGTGGAGACGTGATTGGCGAGGAGGATGAGCAGGAAGAAAAGATCGAGCCTTAACCCGGTTCTGTCCCAAGCTAATTATGGAAACAAGCCTAGGCCTAGGCCAATTCTTGGTAATGGCAGTGGGAGTTTCTCTCACCGGCGTTATGCTCCCCGGGCCAATGACTGCTGCCACCATAGCTAAGGGCTATACTGAGAAGCACGCTGGCGCATGGATTACAGCAGGACACGCTGTTATCGAGATACCTCTTATAGCCGCGATAGCTGCAATCTATGTTGGATCGGGGCGTTTGATCAGCTCTCCACTCGTGGAAACAGTAATATATCTTGTGGGTGGTTTGATGTTGCTTTATCTCGGTTTCCGGATGTTTCGGGCCAATCGTGAGACACCTGGTGCAGTGGGGGGACTACCAGCCAGCTCTTTTGTGACAGGTATTGTGATTACGGGAACTAACCCCGCTTTTTACATATGGTGGGTAACGGCCGGGGCAGTTCTAATAACCGGCGCAGCCAAGTTCGGGCTTATTGGCATTGCTCTTTTTGCTTTGGTACATTTGCCCTGTGATCTGGGGTGGAGCGAATTCCTTTCTGTAGGCACATTTGAGTCGAGGCGATGGTGGACACAGAAGGTGCAGAGGATTGTGTTCAGTGCTTGTGCTTTGATTCTAGCTGGGTTTGGCGTTTGGTTCTGTCTTTCTGCGTTTCTATGATCTCAAGGGACATTTTGGGTTGCCTGGAAATGCTTGCCTTCAGTCTTTATGGATGGCGCGATAACCATCTTGACTTTGTGCATTTCTTTGATGCTTCGGGCACTACATACTCCCATTCCGGTGCGCAAAGCGCCGACCAGGTTCTGAGTGCCGTTGGTGGTGGAGGTGGGACCAAAAAGAATCTGCTCTAACGAGGCGGTGGTGCCGACTCTAACACGTGTCCCTCTGGGCAAAGCTGGATGTGAATGAGACATGCCCCAGTGATTGCCTTTGCCGGGCGCTTCTGCAGCTTGCGCCAAAGGTGAGCCGATCATTATAGCATCGGCACCGGCGGCGAATGCTTTACATAAATCACCGCCTGTGCGAATGCCGCCATCTGTTATAACTGCTACATATTTACCACTCTCTTTGAGATAGGCATCTCTGGCAGCGGCGCAATGCAGAGTAGCAGTTATCTGAGGAACTCCAACGCCGATGACCTCACGGGTGGTACAGGCAGCTCCGGGCCCCACTCCGACCAGTACGCCATCAATTCCCGTTCTCATTAACTCCAATGCTGCGCTATAGGTGCAGCAATTACCCACTATGATAGGCAAGGTCACTTGTTGACAGAGCTCAGGCAAGATGAGTCCTCGATAGCTTTTGGATATGTGCCGGGCCGTGGTGACGGTAGATTGCACAACTAGTATGTCCATTCCGGCATCCTTGGCTATGGGAGCCAGGCGTTTGGTGTTGGCGGGAGTTATAGATACCGCGCAGATAGCGCCAGCCTGTTTTATTGTTCCAATGCGTTGACTAATGAGTTCTTCCTTGATAGGCTCGGAGTAAACCTGTTGGAGGAGGGATGTAACGTCTCTTTCAGGAGTTTGGGCGATTCTGTTCAGAACCTCATCGGGGTTTTCATACCTTGTTTGTACACCTTCCAGATTAAGGACGGGTAGCCCGCCAAGCCTGGCAAACTCAATAGCAAAGGCGGTGTCAATGATAGCATCCATGGCTGAGGCCAAGATGGGGGTGGACAAGGTAAAGTCTCTTACGGTAAAGTCTATATTGGTTTGGTCAGGATTAACAGTTACGTCTCCGGGAACAAGCGCGATTTCATCAAAGCCGTAGGCGCGGTCGATTTCCTTGAATTTGGGATGAGGCATTTTCCTTTAACTTGATGGAGATTGCCACAAACTATACAGGCATAGCGGACCAAAGTCAAGTAAGCTGGTAGATAAAATCGTAGCTATTGAGTATAATTTCGGGTCATGCCTATTCTTTACGTCGTTGCCACTCCTATTGGCAATCTGGAGGATATTTCCCTGCGTGCGTTGCGCATTTTGAGGGAGGTAGGACTTATTGCCGCTGAGGACACACGTAAAACGCGCCGCTTGCTTGATGCGTATGATATTGATACCCCATTGACGAGTTATCATGAGCATAGCAAGAAAGCCAAACTCGACCATCTATTGGCTCATCTAGAGAGGGAAGACGTGGCTCTAGTCTCGGAAGCGGGCATGCCCGGCCTAAGCGATCCTGGTTACGACCTTGTGGTCAGTGCTATTGACCGAGGGATTTTCGTGGTACCGGTTCCGGGTCCTTCAGCGGTGATTACTGCCCTGGTGGTTTCCGGATTGCCGACAGATCAATTCGTTTTCGTTGGTTTTTTGCCCCGCCGCAAGGGACGAAGGCAGCGTCTCCTTAGCTCAATATCGGATGAATCGAGAACGATAGTGGCTTTCGAGGCACCTCATCGCCTCAGGGAAGCGTTGACCGACATTGGGGAAATCCTGGGAGATAGAAGAATTGCCCTCTGTCGTGAGCTTACCAAAGTTCACGAAGAGATTTTCCGGGGCAGGGTCGGCCAGGCTATAGAGCATTTCGCACAACCGAGAGGGGAGTTTAGTCTTGTTATTGAAGGTAGGACGCGAGCCTGGCTGAAATTACAGGAAAGGAGCTAAAATGCGCCGTGGTTGTATCGCTATAGGAAAGATGAAATGTGATAATTGTCATCGCATTGTTGACTATGGAGAACGCTATCTCATAGTCGACGGAGAGGGAGATGAGCGGGAGCGTCTTTGTATTGATTGTTGTCAGAGCCATGGTTATGTCTCATATGGAACAGACAAAGGAAAGCAGATAATCACATTTCTCCCCAAGGAATGAGTTTGGGAATACTCATTCGAGAGTTTGGGTTCAGGGCGATGACACAGGTAAACAAATGATTTGCAGTGAACTGAGCTGGCGGAGATAATTTGAGCGAACAGATTTTCATTGGTGTTGCCTGGCCTTATGCCAATGGGCCTCTACACCTGGGCCATATTGCTGGCGCTTATCTGCCTGCCGATATTTTTGCGCGGTATCATCGTCTTAGGGGCAATAAGGTGCTAATGGTTTCGGGCAGCGACCAGCATGGAGCACCGATTACAATCCGCGCTGAACAGGAGGGCACCACTCCTCAAGAAGTGGCGACCATGTACCATCAGCAATTCATCGATTGCTGGAAGAGACTGGGGATCTCTTTCGACCTATTCACTACTACCAGCACAGCAAATCACACTCAAGTCACTCATGATGTATTCCTCGCTCTGCTCAACAAGGGCCATATCTACAAAGACAAGATGCTCCAGGCCTATTGCCCTAATTGCCAGAGGTTTCTTCCTGACCGCTATCTGGAAGGTACTTGTCCCTATTGTGGCTTTGACAAAGCAAGGGGCGATGAGTGTGATGAATGTGGCAGGCCTTTGAATCTTGAGGAGATTAAGGATCTTCGGTGTCACCTTTGTGGTACGCCGCCTCGATTTGAGCCTTCCGAGCATTTCTTTTTGCGGCTTTCCGCTTTTCAGGATAAGCTGGCTGCCTGGATAGAAGAGCAGGCCCACTGGCGGAATAATGTAGTTGGTACTACATGGAAATTCTTGAGTGAAGGACTGAAGGATAGAGCTATTACTCGCGATCTGAATTGGGGAGTGACTGTACCACAGCCAGGATTTGAGCATAAACGTATTTATGTATGGATTGAGGCGGTCATTGGCTACTTATCGGCCAGCAAAGAATGGGCAAAGATGCAGGGCGATGATGATGGCTGGAAAGCTTTCTGGCAAGAAGATGCCAAGAGCTTCTACTTTATTGGCAAGGACAATATCTTCTTCCATACCTTGATTTGGCCAGCGATGTTGATGGGCTACAGTGGATTGAATCTTCCTTACGATGTTCCAGCCAATGAGTTTCTGACTATCGAGGGGAGGAAGATTTCCACTAGTCGTGGCTGGGCAATCTGGCTCCCCGATTATCTGGAACGATACGAGCCGGACCCTTTGAGATATAGCCTGGCCGCGAATATGCCTGAGACCGGAGACAGCGATTTCTCCTGGCATGAATTCCTACGTCGCAATAACAACGAGCTGGTAGCCACCTATGGCAACTTGGCTCATCGCGCTCTCACCTTTGCCTACCGCAATTTTGATGGAACCGTCCCGGTACCTGGCGAACTGGATGAGCGCAGCCGGGGCTTGCTTCATGAAGCGGAAACTACGTTATGCAGTGTGGACAAGTTGCTTTATCGTTGTCAGTTTAAAGAGGCGATCAAGCGGGTTATGTCTCTAGCCCAAGAATCCAACCGCTATCTTGATGAGCAGGCTCCATGGAAGACAATCAAGACAGAGCGGGAAACTTCGGCGAAATCCGTTTATGCAGCCCTGTCTGTATTGGCGGCCTTGAAAACAATTCTCTATCCGTTCCTCCCCTTCAGCTCCGAAAGACTTCATTCTTTCCTGGGATTTGATGGTAGCGTGAAAGAAGGAGGTTGGAAGATTCAGATTTTGCCTCCGGGGCAAAAACTTCGCGAACCAAAGCCGCTATTCATCAAGTTAGATGAAGATATTGTCTCCAAAGAAAGTAGCCGGCTTAACTCCCTGAATGAAAATCAAAAAAGTTGAATCTTGACTTGACCTTTGCCGTCTGATTTAGCCGGGGGTTGGCTGTGGTGCTAACCCCTCAAATATTTTATCAAGCTCAGGTTCATCCAGAGTTTCATGAGTTCTGAGTTCTCGCGCCAGTTGATTCAGTTTTTCTTTGTTTGTCGTCAGAAGTTTCGTAGCGGTATTGTAGGCGCGCTGGATAATATTATGTACTTCTTCATCGATTTCTTGGGCCACCTTATCGCTGTAGTCCCTCTGTTCGCTGATCTCACGACCGAGAAAGACGAGTTCTTGTCTTTGACCAAAAGTCCGCGGGCCTAATTTTTCGCTCATGCCATACTCGGTAACCATCTGCCTAGCTAGCTTAGTTGCTTGCTCTAAGTCGTTTTGAGCACCGGTAGTCATTTCCCCGAAGGTGATCTCCTCGGCAACACGTCCGCCCAGGCTCACTGCCAATCTGTCATCAAACTGAGACTTGGTCCACAGATGACGGTCTTCCGATGGCAGGAAACGTGTCCAGCCCCCCATTATCCCTCGGGCGACAATAGAAATCTTGTGCACAGGGTCAGCATTTGGCAACAGCTTGGCGGTCAAGGCATGACCACTTTCGTGGTAGGCAATTATTTCTTTCTCCTTAGGGCTTATTATGCGGCTTTTCTTTTCCGGTCCCGCTAGAACACGGTCAGCCGCCTCTTCAAGTTCCTTTAACGTGATATCTTTGCGATCGCGTCGGGCAGCCAGAAGGGCTGCTTCATTAATTACGTTAGCAAGATCGGCGCCGCTGAAACCCGGGGTGCCCTTAGCTATAGTCTCAAAGTCGACTTCTTTAGCTAGCGGCTTTCCTTTGGCGTGTACCTCGAGGATAGCCTTGCGACCCTTTATGTCGGGTAAGTCAATGACGATATGTCGGTCAAAGCGACCAGGGCGGAGGAGGGCTGGGTCAAGAATATCGGGGCGATTGGTGGCAGCCACGACGATAACGTTGGCATTGGTATCGAAGCCGTCCATCTCCGCCAGAATTTGGTTGAGGGTCTGTTCTCTTTCATCATGCCCACCACCCAGGCCGGCACCACGGTGTCGACCTACAGCATCAATTTCATCAATAAATATAAGGCAAGGTGAGTTGCGCTTTGCCTGCTCAAAGAGGTCTCTGACCCTGGAAGCACCCACACCCACAAACATCTCCACAAATTCGCTGCCACTAATGGAGTAGAAAGGTACTCTGGCCTCTCCGGCTATGGCTTTGGCCAGTAAGGTCTTGCCTGTTCCCGGTGGCCCTACCAGAAGGACTCCTCTAGGTATTCGTCCCCCCAGTGACTGGAATTTCTGGGGAGACTTGAGGAATTCGACTATTTCTTGGACCTCTTCTTTTGCCTCCTCTGCTCCAGCGACATCGGCGAAAGTTACATCGGGCCTCTTGTCGAGAGTTAGTCGAGCACGGCTCTTGCCGAAATTGAAGGCTTGGGTGCCGGCGCCACGGGCGGCACGGAAGAACAAGAAGTAAAACAACGCGCCGAGCAACACAATAGGTAGGATGACTGTCAGAGCTATCGTTCCCCAGTCAACACCACCGACTATGGGAGCAACGATGCCAGGATCTACTCCTTCGCTTTGGAGCAATTGCCGCAACTCTTCAGTGCTGCCAATGAAGCCAGTTTTATACTTCGCCTCATCCCCGCTTAACGCAATGAGGGTGTCACCGTCCTGCTGTATCGTGTCAATTTTGTTGGTCTCATCCTTAACCTGTGTGACAAAGTCCCCAATCTTATCTATGGGCTCAGGCTCCGGTCCCGACATAACAGTGGCAAGTATCAAGGCACCCACTACTATCAGAAGCAGCATGTAGAAGAAACCGCTACGCCACCATTTCGTTTGCATGTCTTTAATGTCGTTTCAATTATAGCAGATATACTGCAGGGCGAAAAATCCTATTCTCAAGTTCACAGAGAAGGTAGCCTTGTAGCACGGGCATAAATCTCCAGAATATACGAGGAAAGACAGTCTTAGTCAAATAATTGGATAAATGGTATAATCCTGTAGGGAGGTTTACGCCTTACTGGAAGCAGAGAGAATAGCACGCTTAGCTACCGAACTTGCTTCTGAGAAGCAAGCGAAGGATATTGCTATGCTGGACGTTAGAGCATTGTGCTCTTTCGCGGATTACTTCGTTATTTGCACGGGAGATACTAAGCGGCATATTGAAGCTATATGGCAGGGTATTGATGAGGCATTGGGAGCTAGGGATGTTGGGCTTCATCATAAGGAAGGAGCTGCGGACTCAGGCTGGTTGCTTGCTGATTTTGGGTCGGTTATTGTTCATATCTTCGGCCCTGCAGAGCGGGGCTACTATCAACTGGACAAGCTATGGGACACGGCGATCCCTGTAGTTAGAATTCAATAGACCCACGTATCTAGCTCTCTATCGTAGTCGAAAATCTCCTCCGCTGAGAAGAATAAATCTATTTCTCTGCAGGCGTTTTCCGGTGAATCGGAGCCGTGCACTAAATTGTGTCCAACGTCAATACCAAAGTCACCCCTAATGGTGCCACCGGCCGCTTTGGCAGGGTCAGTCTCGCCCATCATTTGTCGGATTATCTGTACGGCATTCTCACCGTGGAAGACGATGGCAATGAGTGGACTGGAAGTAATGAAACTCACCAAATCGTCGAAGAAAGCCTTTCCTTTGTGGATGGCATAGTGGCGTTGAGCCAGATTCTTGTCCATATGCAACATCTTCATAGCTACGATCTTAAGCCCCTTCCTTTCGAAGCGAGAAATGATTTGGCCGGCCAATGCCCTTTGCACGGCGTCAGGTTTAACAAGCACTAGACTTCTCTCCATAGCCTTAATCTCCTTCTTCCTTCATTTATTCTGGCGCATTTCTAGACTCTCATGAGCAGCGTAATCAAGTCTACGTCTTCTAGCGAATCAACCACCGTATCCGCCTCCTGGAGACTCTCTCGGCGATGCGTATTGGTTACGGCCAGACACCTCATCCCAGCAGTCTTGGCAGCCTTCACCCCCAGCGGCGAATCTTCAATCACAACACAATCGCTAGGAGTTGTGCGCAGTTTCTTGGCAGCCAAAAGATATATTTGTGGGCCGGGTTTGCTTTCAGATACATCCTGACCAGAAACAATACAGTCGAAAGTTCGTGCTAGATCAAGCTCACTGAGGGCCAGGTCGATGTTCTCCATAGGCGCCGAGGAGGCTAAGCCTAATTTGAAATTTCCCTTTTTGAGGGCGGTAAGCAATGCTACTACACCGGGAAACGATTTGATCCGTCCTGTCGCCTTTCGCCGAAAAGCCTCTTCCTTTTCCTGTACCATGCTCTTGACATTTTTCCCGGGCAGCTGCTCGCCCATAACGCTGCCGATTATGAAGTCATTTCTGCTGCCGAAGAGACGAGTGAAATCTTCCTTGGTGAATTCCACACTCCTTCTAGCGAAGGTTTCCTGCCAGGCATCAAAGTGGAAGGAATAGGAATCGGAAATCACTCCGTCCATATCCCAGAGAGCTGTCTTCTTCGACTGCCGCAATACGTAGAATAGGAAATTGCCATCGACTATGACTGTACTATCCTTGAGGCTTAGCTCGCCTCTAACTTCTACGAGCCGTCTTGTCAATCTGGTGACCCAGGCAGATGCTCGGATGGGCTGATTGATGGGTGCTGGCTGTCTGAATCTTATCTCGCTCTTGGCAGTAACGCCAAGCTCGATTCCACGGCAAAGCATAGCGTAGGCGGTGACTTCATCGAGGAGGGTATAGAGAATGCCGCCGTGAATGACGTTTCCCCAGCCCTGATGAAACTTCCCGGCCGTGAACTCCGCAGTGACTTTTTCTCCGTCCTGGACAGGTTTCAGCTTTAGCCCTATTGGGTTTTGCTGGCTGCAGGCAAAACAAAACTGTGCGGTGCAATCAACATCTAGTTTAGGGATTTCCATTTCTTTGTTTCCGCTCTCTATTCGTAGTGACAAAAGAAGGCGTCCTCTCTTTAGGCTTGGTTATGTGAGGAGGGCGAAGGTATGTCGGCTGCAGAGTTAGCAGGTCGTCGGTTTCTCCCTTGCTCAATCTTCCCCAACCTAACATAGCCAAAGAACTGCCACGGGATGGACCATTATTCTGGCAGATTATAGCTTGCCTGCCCAAGTTTTGTTGTATTTGCCTTGCTATGTCGGCAGGAATTTCACCACAGAAAATGGTTCTCTGCTTGGTGCGACGCCACAGAGTCTCAACCGAGGCCAGATTGTCTGCCTCCAGGCATTGCCAGTCATCATCTTTTTGGCGGTAAACCGCGGTGGCTATTTCCTGACGTCCAGCCTTTTGAATGGCGCGCAGAGGCAGTCCAGTAAAAGCGAAGGGATAGACTTCAGCTTCCAATGTGTTCACCGCAAGCAAAGGAGTATTCAAGGTGAAAGCCAGTCCCTTAGCAGTGCTCATGCCCACTCTAAGTCCATTGAAACTCCCTGGGCCTCTGGCCACAACGATTGCTTCTATTGAGGCTAGCTCGACCTTGGCTTGCTGCAAGAGGCAGACTAAATTCGGCAACAGTTCTATTGTATGGTTCTGCCTCGTTCGCCAGTTTAGCACAGCCAGTAACTCACCTTTGTGAGATAAAGCAATGCTGACGATATTGGACGAAGTATCTATAGCTAATTCCATATCAGAAATCCAAATGTGAAAGTCGCAAACAATAGTGCGAGATGAGAGCGCAAAAGTGAAGAAGTCCTCCATTTTGAGTTGTCATTTTAACCTTTGATTCTCAAATTCTGCCCTAGTTAGCGCCTCACATTTCGGGCCAAAAGCCGCTCGCTTCTTTGAGCTGTTTTATCAGTTCATTGTGGCGCCGGCCCTGGGGCTTCAAGCGGATGGACCTCTCTGTAGGGGAGGCAGCCACATATTGTATGGAGATGATGAGATTATCCTGTGGCACCAGCTGCTGCCCCTTTTCTGCCCATTCAATCACACAGACTCCATCGCCGTAAAAGTAGTCCTCCAGCCCGAGGCCAGCGATTTCGTCAATGCAATCGAGACGATAAAGATCAACGTGGTATAAGGGAAGTCGGCCGTGGTATTGTCTAAGTATAACGAAGGAGGGACTGAAAGCATATTCCTTGACATTCAGGCCGCTAGCGATGCCCTGGACCAGACAAGTCTTGCCTGTCCCCAACTCGCCTGTGAGGAGTAAGACATCAGCCTTCTGAGCTAGTTTCCCCAAGTAGCTTCCCAGAAGCTGAGTCTGTTCCGGGCCATGCGAATTAAACGTGAGAGATTGCATCCCTAAAGTGATCCCACCCCTTTTTCTTGTAAGGGATGATAGTCCCCTTGCTGTCCACCACAAGTACCCGTGTTGGTAACTCTTCTTCTGTGATATTCCCTATTACGGTCACCGGACAGCTAAGGGCTCTCTTAGCTCGGGCGACGGTAGCCTTATCTGCGGTAAAAACAAGCTCATAATCCTCTCCGCCAGACAAAGCCAGTTCCTGACTGCCTGGAAAATGCGCTGCGACTGCGGGGTGCACCGGGACCTGTTCTATATTGATCTTAGCGTTGACTCTGCTGGATTCGCATACATGGTCGAGGTCAGCAACGAGTCCGTCACTTATATCTATAGCAGTCCTGACCCCTTGTTCGACCAGGATTTGTCCTTCTTTTACTCTGGGCATGGGCCTCAAGTGGGCTTGTCTCAGGACATCTCTCGCCCTGGGGTCTGAGATGGCGGTTCCCTTAAGCATTTCGAGGCCTGCTGCTGATACTCCGACGTATCCTGTGACGGCTATCTGGTCGCCGGAGGAGGCTGTAGACCTCTCAAGCATGGTTTTGCCTTTTGAGCGGCCTATGATGGTTGCCGTGATCACTGTATTGGGAGCGGTCGTGACGTTGCCCCCAACTATCGCTACTCCAAATTCCGCGGCCGCGCGCGTGAAGCTGTTGATGAATGCGGAGACGTCTTTCAACTCCAATCGGGCGGGTAATGCCAGAGACAGCAAAGCGTAGTTAGGAATACCGCCCATGGCAGCTACGTCGCTTAGATTTACAGCCAGTGCCTTCCAGCCCAGCTCTTGCCACGTAATAATGCCTAGGTCGAAGTGAACGCCCTGAACGAGAGTATCTGTAGTGGCTAACTGGATGCGGTTACCAATTTGCCAGGCAGCGGCGTCATCACCAATACCGAGCAATACTTCTCGCCACGGAGTACGCCCAAAATTTCCGCATCTGGTAGTGGCGGTGCGAATGAGGTTAATTAGACCAAACTCTCCTAGCTCGGATAGCCTCATGGCTGGAATTATAGCATCGGCTTGATTTGGCATTCCAGTGCTCGGACATGGTTTGCGATTAGACCATAAGCCTTGTTGCCATTTTGTGGCCCGTGGTATAAAATCTAGGCATGCATGACTACGAACTAGTAGCTATAATTAGTCCCGAGGCTGATGAAGATGAAGTCTCCAAAATTGTGGACCGGGTAACTCAGTCGATCAATAGCCGCGGCGGCGCGGTGGGAGAGGTGAAGAATTGGGGAAAAAGAAGGCTGGCTTACCCTGTCAAGAAATTCATGGAAGCTGGTTATGTTCTGGCCCGCTTCAAGTTGATGCCAAAGTCAGTGAGAGAAGTCGAAAGCGAGATCGGGACTTTTGGTGGTATTCTACGATATCTTGTGGTAAAGGTAGGTGATTGATATAGCAAGCTTAAGCAAAGTAATACTGGTGGGCAATTTGGGCTCTGATCCTGAGATGAGGTACACACCTAATGGAAAGGCAGTCACATCTTTCAACATAGCTACCAATCGCCGCTACAGTACTTCTGGGGGGGAGAGCAAGGAGGAAACAGACTGGTTTAGAGTCAGCGTGTGGGGCAAGCAAGCTGAGCAGTGCAATCAATTCCTGAGCAAGGGGAAGCAAGTCTACGTTGAGGGAAGATTACACGCTCGCAGTTGGGAGGGACAAGATGGGCAGATGCGTACTAGTCTGGAGGTGAATGCGGAACGTGTACTTTTCCTTGGTAAGCGAGATTCGGTATCGCTTCCTGAGGGAGAGGGGGTTGAGCCCGAGGATTTGCCGTTTGAGTAATAGTAAAGGAGAGAAGATTTGCCAAACACTGGAAGAGTAAGAAGTTCAAGAAGCTCAAGAAGCTCAAGAAGCTTCGTCAGCAGACCGGGGTTCTGTCCGTTTTGCAAGGGGAGCATGACGATTGATTACAAAGACGTTTCTATGTTATCTCGTTATATTTCGAGTCAAGGCAAGATTGTTTCGCGACGAAGGAGTAGAACATGTGCCAAGCACCAAAGAAGCCTGGCACAAGCGATAAAGAGAGCTCGTTATCTTGCTATGCTACCTTACGCACCAAGTCATGTTTGGAAAACAGGAGGCGTCGGCCTATCTCGTTCGACGGGTTGAAGAATGCCAAAGCGAACTTATCAACCAAAGAAGATTCCCCGAAGGCGCAGCTTAGGTTTTCGTGCCAGGATGGCTACTCGAGGTGGAAGGCGTGTGCTTAGGGCAAGGCGTCTTAAGGGGAGGTATCGGCTGACTCCAGTTTAGCTCTGTCTTGTGAAGGGGCCTCATTTCTTAACCGATAGAGCACAATACACTCTGGTCTATCGGCAAGGCAAGGTCTGGACAGGTAGTTTGCTAGTAATGAAGGCGAGGCCCAATGGCTCAAGTCTGAGCCGATACGGTTTCTCCATAACAAAAAAAGTAGGTAAAGCGGTGCAGCGCAACCGCCTGAAGAGATTGCTGAGAGAGATAATGAGGGTGCAGTCGCTAAAGCCGGGGTGGGACATCGTGTTCATGGCGCGGTCGGCAGCGGTTGGTGCTGACTATCATGAGCTAGAAGGCGCAACAACCAAGCTTCTGGCTCTAGCGCAGTTGTTGGAGAGCAACGAGTGAGTTGGGTAGCTTTAGGATTGATTAAGTTGTACCAGAATACGGCGTCGAGAGTTCTGCCTCATGTTTGTCGTTTCCAGCCTACGTGCTCACATTATACAGTCGAAGCGATCAAGAGATACGGTCTTGCTCGAGGTAGCTGGCTAGCGGCCAAGAGGATCGCTCGCTGTAATCCATTCTCCGATGGTGGGTACGATCCCGTGCCTTAACTATATAATGAAACAATCAAAGGTCTTATTCCTGGCAGTAGTCGCTCTCTTGCCCCTAGTGTTTGTCTCTTGCATCGGCGTGGGACAGGCGGCAAGTGGATGGTCGGGGCCCACAGTTCAGGACGGCATCATTTATGTTGTCTCCAGTGATGGTGGACTGGTGGCGCTGAATTCGTCGAACCGAGATGTGCTGTGGTTTTATGAGATGACTACTACGTCCGGCGGCGGCCTGTCTTGTGGCCCCACGTCCGGCCCGACGGCTATTTACGCGACGCCGATAGTGGATGACGATTTAGTTTACGTTGGCACATATAGCGGCCAGGTTCTTACGTTGAGTACGGTGGCCAGGAGACAGAATCTGACATTTCCTCAGCAGAGGTACGGTGAATGGGAGTGGGATTGTCCCCTGGATGGTGCGAGGAGCAACGCCATAGTGGCTGACCTGTCAGTGCGCGAGGATGCCATATACTTAAGTAGCTCCAATGGCCGGGTGTATTCTCTGGACAAGGAATTCGGTGATTTGAATTGGGAGTCAAAGGTCTTAGATGAAACGCATATAAGGCTATGGACCTCCCCGGCAATTCAGGGTGATACTCTCTATGTCAGCACTTTCGATGGGCATATTTATGCTTTGTCAACGGAGACAGGCGAGCGGTTGGACTGGTCTTTCCAATCAGAGGCAGGCTTTGCTTCCTCACCGGTGATTTACCAAGATACTGTATTTGTGGGTTCGTTTGACCTCTACCTTTATGCCATAGAAATAGGCAGCAATGTGTCGACGTGGAGATTTCCTCAGGAGAAGGCGGCGGGTAATTGGTTTTGGGCATCTCCTATAGTCAACGAAGGCATCGTTTATGCCGGCTGCCTCGATGGCAAACTCTATGCTATTGACGCAGAAACAGGGCAAGAATTGTGGGAGTTTGACGCTGCAAGCCCCATAGTCACCTCACCTGTTTTGATGGACAATCTACTGACAATAGCTGATGAATCAGGGACCTTATATGTTTTTGACGTCAGCGCCGAATTCGGAGATGAGGCAGTGCCGTTGAGAGCTATCTCAATTGGCGCTTCTGTTAAGAGTTCTTTCTGTGGCCAGAATGGTCTAATCTATATTAGGGGCGAAGATAACTCGATATATGTTGTGGATATTGAGAGGGGGCAGATAGTGGAGGGCTGGCCCGTTTCGTTGACCGCTGAAGAATGAAGGTTGTAGCCCATGGAAGCATGGAATCTTATTATAGGTAACCCGATACTTAATGTGCTGATTGCCCTGAGCCATATTTTCGGCGGTAGCTTTGGGCTGGCAATCATTGCCCTTACCGTTATCGTGCGTCTGATCACCTGGCCTCTTAACAAACGGCAGCTCAATTCCACGAAAGCTTTGCAGGAGATGCAGCCCAAGATCCAAGAACTGCAGAAGAAATACGGCAAAAATCAACAGAAGCTTCAGCAAGAAATGATGAAGCTTTATAAAGAAGCCGGGGTAAACCCTTTGGGCTGCTTATGGCCGATGCTGATACAGTTCCCTATCTGGATTGCCCTCTATCAAGCCATTATGAGAGCCCTAGCTACCACGCCAGAGAACTTGCTCGATCTAGCTCAGCGTCTTTACTCCTGGGACATAGTGAACCAAGCGATTCCGTTGAGCAGTCAATTCTTGGGGCTTGATCTGGCAGGCCAGGGTAATATTATTCTGGCTATCATAGTTGGCGGCACAATGTGGGTACAGCAAAAGATGACCCAGGCGCCAGCTGTTGATCCAAGGCAAGCGTCCACAAGCAAGATAATGTTGCTGATGATGCCCCTCATGTTTGGCTTTCTGAGCTTGAGCTTCCCGGCAGGTCTAGGTCTCTACTGGGCTGTCTCAAATATAATTGGCATCATAACCCAGTATATCGTCACTGGTGGCTGGGGCTACCTTAGATTCCAGTCTCCATTTCAGCGTGCACCGGCGCAAGGAAAGTGAGCAGGTACCGGGGAAGGGCAGGATCCGTCCATAAGAAAGCGAGACATTAGACTATGGAAACCATTGAGATAACGGGTGCGACAGTAGAACAAGCCATAGAGAAAGCGGAAGCGCAGCTAGGGCTAAGTCGCGAGCAGTTCAAAGTGGAGATTGTCAGGGAAGGAAGGGCGGGGATCCTGGGAGTGGGCGGCAGAGAAGCTGTGATCAAAGTGAGCTCAGCAACTTTGCCTGAAGAGGATGCGGTCAGTCAGGTGACAGAGATCTTGGACAAGTTGCTCGGATTAATGGGTGTTCAGGGCAAGGTCGAGGTGCTATCGGCAGAGGTGCCCCTACAATTGAATGTCAATGGGGACGATCTGGGTATTTTGATTGGCCGACGGGGTCAGACTCTGGCTGCTCTGGGGTACGTTACCAAGCTGATAGTAGTCCAGCGGCTGAAGACCTGGCTACCGTTGACGGTTGATGTGGGAGGCTACAAGAAACACCGTCGTGACTCGTTGCAGAAATTGGCCTTGTATTTGGCTGAGCAAGTGGAATCCAGGCGCCGGGCCATGCCTATGGAACCGATGCCTGCTGACGAACGTCGTATCGTTCACCTGGCTTTGGCTGATCATCCTGATGTGAGGACTGAGAGCATAGGTGAGGGTGAGAACAGGAAAGTAGTTATCTTACCAAGAGAAGGTTAACCATGTTTCGAGAGATCAGCAGCAAGGTCAACCTTGTTCAACTGGAAGAGGACACCCTTCGTTTTTGGAGAGAACAGGGTATTTTTGGCAAGAGTATTGAGATAAGAGAAAAGGGACCGCATTATGTTTTCTACGAGGGTCCACCTACGGCAAATGGCAGCCCGGGAGTTCATCATGTGCTGTCTCGTCTATATAAAGACGCGGTTTGCCGGTATAAGACAATGAAGGGGTATCATGTGCCCCGAAAGGCGGGGTGGGATACCCACGGCTTGCCCGTTGAGTTGGAGGTAGAACGGTCTCTTGCTCTTACCAGAAAGACTCAAATTGAGGAGTATGGGGTGGCTCGATTTAATGAACACTGTCGTCAAAGTGCCGTCAAATACATCAAGGAATGGGAAGCTATGACCGAGCGCCTTGGCTACTGGTTGGACATGGAGCATCCCTATGTCACCTTGGACAATAGCTATATTGAGTCCTGCTGGTGGATAATCAAAGAGCTATGGGACAAGGGCTTGGTTTATAGAGGCTACAGAGTGACCCCGCATTGCCCTAGATGTGGCACATCCCTCAGTTCTCACGAGGTAGCGCAGGGTTACCGAGATGACGCCGACGATCCGTCAGTTTACATAAAGTTTTCCATTGTAGCGGATTCAATTAGGGAAGGAACAGGGTTTCATTCCTTGTTCTGGGGTTCCCGCACACCGATGAAACCAGTGTTTCTGCTGGCGTGGACCACTACACCGTGGACCTTGCCAGGCAACACAGCCTTAGCGGTGGCGCCTCATGCTGAGTACAGTGTGATGGAGAGTGAACAGGACTATCTCATTCTAGCCAAGATGCTCGTGGATAGGGTGAGGCTGGAGGGATACACCGAGTCGCAAGTTGTATGTGGCGAGGACCTCGTGAATCTTAAGTATGAGCCCTTGTTTAATCCCCATGATTTTGGGATACAGCGTCTGGACTTGCCGACACTGCGCGTGGAGGAGACAAGAGAAGACTTGGCTTATCCTGTGCTCGGCGCTGATTTTGTGTCCCTGGATGAAGGCACTGGCGTAGTTCATATTGCTCCTGCCTTTGGAGAGATTGACTTCGATATCGGGATGAATCGCGGGCTTGATTTCGTTCAACCGGTGGATTTGGAGGGCAAGATTACCGGCACATATCGCTTTGGGGGGAAATTCGTTAAGGAAGCTGACCCGTTTGTCCTCGATGACCTTGAATCGCGCGGTCTACTCTATCGCAGAGAGAAGATCACTCATACGTATCCTTTTTGCTGGAGGTGTGAAGCACCACTTCTCTATTATGCTAAACCAGCCTGGTATATCAAGACGACAGCGGCAAAAGAAGAACTTATCTCGGGCAATACTGAGATAGGCTGGTACCCTGACTATATCAAACACGGTCGTTTCGGTGATTGGCTGGAAAACAACGTGGATTGGGCTTTTTCCAGGGAAAGATATTGGGGGACGCCACTCAATATCTGGCAGTGTTGTTCGTGCGACAATCATAGGTGTGTTGGCGGTATAGATGAACTGGGGGGACAGCCCGGTCTTAGTGGGTTGACCGAGCACTTGGATTTGCATCGTCCTTATGTAGATGAAGTAACATTCACCTGTTCCAAATGTGGTGGCAGGATGCAGCGGGTTTGCGAGGTAATTGATTCTTGGTTTGACTCAGGAGCTATGCCTATAGCTCAGTGGCATTATCCCTTTGAAAATGAAGATACATTTGGGCAGAATTTTCCCGCCGATTTTATCTGTGAGGCTGTGGACCAGACTCGAGGCTGGTTCTACAGTTTACATGCGATATCTACGTTGCTTTTCAATCGGCCCTGCTTCAGGAATGTGATCTGCTTAGGGCATGTCGTTGATGCTGAGGGTGAGAAAATGAGCAAGTCCAAGGGCAATGTAGTTGACCCGCAGGCTGTCATCAACAACTATGGGGCAGATGCCTTGAGGTGGTACATGCTGGTTTCTACACCAGGAGAAGATACCCATCGTTTCTCTTCCAAGATTCTTGAGGAGACGCTGCGCAAGTTTCTTCTTACTCTGTGGAACACATATTCCTTTTTTACCCTTTATGCTGGAGTTGATGGCTTTGTTCCTCAGCCTGTGTTGGCTGAAGACGTGCACCGAGAAGCTTTCAGGCAGATGGATCACTGGATCATTTCTGAACTCAATCGACTGATAGCGGAAGTCACCAGGTTTATGGATAGCTACAATCTGACTGCTGCAACCAGGCGGATTCAGGAATTCGTGGACAGTCTATCTAATTGGTATGTGAGAAGGAACCGCCGGCGATTCTGGAAAAGCGAGAGTGATGCTGACAAACTGGCGGCTTATAGTGCGCTATATCGATGTCTGGTGACCTTATCTAAATTGCTGGCTCCGTTCGCGCCGTTTGTTGCTGAGGAACTGTATCAAAATCTGTGCCGCTCTATTGATCCTCAAGCCAGAGAGAGTGTGCATCTGAGTGATTTTCCGGTAGCGGACGAGGCCGAAATCAATGACAGACTGAATACCGATGTCGAGCTAGCTATGAAGATATCCAGCTTGGGTCGGGCAGCGCGGGCAAAGGCGGGGATCAAGGTGCGCCAGCCGCTGGCTGAGGCCGTGATCGGGGTGGAGACGAGTGAAGAGAAGGTGGCTCTGGAGAAACTGGCTGCCGAGGTCATGGAGGAGATAAATGTGAAGCAACTAATCATATCGAGCCAGGCAGGTGAACAAGAGGGATCTCCTTCAAACATGACAGATCACAGTGTGGCTAATGACGCCAGATATTGGGTGGCCATAGATACTGAATTGCGCCCCGAGCTGGTTGCCGAAGGAGTAGGTAGGGAGCTTGTGCGTCACCTTCAAAATATGCGTCGCAACGCCAAGTTTGACATCACAGACCGCATAATTACGTATTATCAGACGGAGGAACCACTCATCAGCGAAGTGATAGGAACATTTTCCAACTACATTAAGCAGGAGACCTTATCTGAAGAACTCATCGATAGTTCATGTCCTGATCAGACTTATGGCGAGAAGCACCGCATCGCGAATGGCGAGGTGTCTTTGGCGATCAAGAAAGCAAATCCTAAGCACTAAACACTAAACACTAAACAGTGTCAAAATCCAAAAGCGAAATGGCCAAAACGGCTTTATGTTCAGAGCATTTGAAGTCTGAGTCTATTCAGAGGTTGTCCCGTTTAGAGACTAGGGCGTTCAACTAGCTGAGCTGAAGTTGTTCTGGTATCGTCGCCTCTGACAAAGACTATTTGCACTTCTTCGCCAATCTCGCTGGCTCGAATAGCTAGGACAAGGTCAGCAACATCATTTATTTCGTCGTCCCTAAAGCGGATAATGACATCGCCCGTCCTCAATCCCGCAGCTTCTGCGGGACTGTCAGCAACCAGTTCTGCAATCAGGGCTCCCCTGTCCACCGAAAGACTCTCTGACGCGGCCAGCAAGGGCGTGACGGTAGACGCGGCTACACCTAGCCAAGGATAGGTCACGTGACCACAGCGAATTAGGTCCTCGATGATGGGCATAGCCTCACTGCTGCTTATGGCGTAGCCTATGCCTTCTACCGCGGATGACACTATCTTAACGCTGGTAATGCCAGTAACCTCGCCAGACAAATTCACCAGTGGGCCACCGCTGTTGCCGGGGTTGATCGCTGCCGTGGTTTGAACTAGACCGAAAAGCGTATTCCCATCAACGTTCACAGACACATTCAAGCGGCTGACTATTCCCTCAGTGGCTGTTATTCCTTCTCCAAGGGCGTTACCAATGGCTAATACCCACTCACCAAGTGATAGCGAGTTCGAGTCGCCCCAGCGAGCGTAGGGCAGATCTATAGTATCTACCTTTATGACTGCGAGATCAGATAAGGGGTCAGTGCCCACTATGTCCGCAGAAAAAGTTCTGCCGTCGATCAACTCCGCATATATGTTTTGCGCATCTTCGACAACATGGTTATTGGTGGCAATGTATCCCTTGTCATCGATGATTATTCCAGACCCAGCGGCAGATTCCGTATACTGACGACCGAAGAAATCAGAGATCACCGACTCCGTTGTCACTGAGACCACGGAGGGCATCACTTTGCTGACTACGGGCCGGAAATCGGGCAAAGGAGTACTTGGCCAGGTCTCTGATGGGAATGTCCAATTGGAATCAGTGTACTGGGCCGTGCTATTAGACAGTGGCGGGTTAGGTGGTGGGGACATAAATAAAGTCGACAAGGCCCAGCCACCAAGAGTCAAGCCCAACGTTGCCACTATCACGACAGCCACAATTTGCTTTATAGACATTTTTCGTTAGCTTATTATAGCATTGCCAAGTCTCTTAATAGAGACCCTTGGCCGAAGTCAGGACATGGGATGTGAAATCATTTCAATACAGCAGACTTGACAACTGGAAATGCCAATTTCTATAATAAGAGGAAACCCGGGTTTGTTCCGCCTTCTAGTGTCAACTTACAGGATTTGGCTTTCTCTATAATCTTGTGTTAAGCAGTGAGTAAGTATATTTTCATCAGTGGCGGCGTAGTTAGTTCTGTAGGGAAGGGAATTTCGGTAGCCTCTATCGGCAGAATACTGGAAAGCCGCGGCATATCTGTCTCGGTGCAGAAACTAGACCCTTACCTGAACGTTGACCCCGGGACGATGTCCCCTTTCCAGCACGGCGAGGTGTTCGTTACGCAAGACGGTGCTGAGACTGATCTGGACCTAGGACATTATGAGAGATTCATTGGAGTGGAGTTGACGCAAGCTTCCAACGTGACTTCAGGTCAGGTTTATGCTTCGGTCATTGCTAATGAGAGGCGAGGGGATTTTCTGGGAGGCACGATTCAGGTAGTTCCCCACGTAACAAATGAAATAAAAAGACGCATAAGGAAGGTGGCGGAAATATCTCAGGCTGAGATAGTTATGGTCGAAGTTGGCGGCACCGTGGGAGATATTGAAGGGCAACCTTTCCTCGAAGCCATAAGGCAAATGAGAAAGGACGAAGGGAGAGATAATGTATTATACATTCATGTCACCTTTCTGCCGCATGTCGCCGCCACTGATGAACTGAAGACAAAGCCCACTCAACATAGCGTAAATGAACTCAGGAGAATCGGTATTCAGCCCGACGCCATACTTTGCCGGAGCGATAGGGAGATATCCGCAGGGATCAGGGATAAAATATCGCTGTTTTGTGATGTAGATAAAGAGGCGGTTATCTCTCTGGTCACCAGCGATACGATTTACGAAGTGCCCTTGCTGCTTGAGGATGCCGGGCTGGGAGAATTCATAGTTCGCCGATTGGGATTAAGAGCTGAGAGAAGCAATTTGGAAGAATGGCGGGCCATGGTAGGCAGGCTGAAGACTCCCAAAGAACCTGTAACCATTGGACTAGTCGGCAAATATGTGGGCCTACGAGATGCCTACTACTCGGTGCGGGAGGCGCTGTGCCACGCAGCATTGGCTCACAATCGCACAGTGAAGATAGAGTGGTTGGATTCGGAGCAATTGGATGGCATGGGCGATGATAAGCTGAGGCAAGTTCAGGGCATCATCGTTCCCGGTGGCTTTGGTTATCGGGGCATTGAAGGCATGGTGAAAGCTGCCAAGTTTGCCCGGGAAAGAGAAATGCCTTACTTCGGTCTATGCCTAGGGATGCATATTATGGTCATCGAGCTTGGGCGTCACGTTTTTCATAGCGACAAGGTGAATTCCACCGAGTTCGACGCTGTTAGCGCTTATCCTGTTATTGACCTCCTGCCTGAGCAGCGTAGCGTGGAGGAAAAGGGAGGGACTATGAGGCTTGGGACCTATCCCTGTCATCTGGTGGCGGGAACAAGAGCGGCCAGTGCTTACGGGGTCGAAGTAGTCTATGAAAGACACCGCCACCGTTATGAGTTCAATAATGATTTCCGGCAGCCGTTGGAACAAGCCGGTATTACAGCCTCTGGTTTATCGCCTGATGGAAGGTTGGTAGAGATTGCTGAATTACGGGATCATCCTTGGATGGTTGCCTGCCAGTTTCACCCCGAGTTCAAATCTCGTCCCGATTCTCCCCATCCGCTATTCGTGGGGTTCGTGGGGGCCGCCAAGGAGACACTTATCGAGGGTGCTCAGACAAGTCTACCGTTGAACTGAGAAGATGAGGATATTCTTAGATACTGCCAACATAGAGCATATTCGCCACGGAGTCAGATTGGGGGTGATCACAGGCGTGACTACCAACCCCAGCCTGGTATCGAGGGAAGGCAAAGTTGACTACCGAAAATTGGTAGAGGAAATCTGTGGTATCGTTCCTGGCCCAGTATCTACCGAGGTGCTAGGTCAGGATGTTAAAACAATAGTGACTGAGGCGAGAGAAATAGCGAAATGGGCAGACAATGTAGTGGTCAAGATACCGGCTAGCCCCGAAGGAGTGGAGGCCACAGCGGTGCTGGCCAAGGAAAACGTAAAGGTCAATTTCACTTTGTGCTTCACATTGAACCAGGCCATACTGGCTGCGGAAGCGGGAGCTAGGTTCATAAGCCCCTTCGTAGGCAGGTTAGATGATATCGGCGAGGACGGCATGACGGTGGTGGCTGACATCGTAGAATATCTGGACTATTATCAGCTACCCGCCCAGGTCATCGCCGCCAGTATCAGGCATCCCCAGCATTGTTTGACGGCAGCCAGAATCGGTGCTCATATCGCCACAGTGCCCTATGAGGTTTTGCTACAAATGGTGCGACACCCGTTGACGGATATAGGCATTCAGCGTTTCAGGGATGACTGGAGCAAGGTGATGACGACAGAGGGATTATTGTGAAAACCTCATAGCATCGTGTCGACGAAGTCGGGATAGAGAGAAACAGTATTTGGAGAGAGGTCACTATGTCAACTATGGCAGAACTTGAAAGCAAGAATCGAGATGAGCTGGAGGCGATGGCCAAGGAGTGTGGCATCGCGGGGTACACTACCTTGAAGAAGCCCGAACTTATCTATCGCATCTTGCAGTCAGAAGCAGAGCAACAAGGGAATATGTTCATAACAGGCGTCTTAGAGACCATCAGCGAGGGTTATGGCTTCTTGCGACAAGATACGTTCCGGCGTGGTCCTAATGATGTGTACGTATCAAATTCTCAGATACGCCGTTTCAACCTGAAAGATGGTGATGCTGTTTATGGTCAAGCCAGACCTCCTAAGGAAGGCGAAAAATACTATAGCTTGCTTAGAGTGGATAGCATCAATGGACTCGACCCCGAGCTAGGGAGGACGCGCCGCACTTTCGGTTCGTTAACGCCGACTTTTCCAAATAAGCTCATTAATCTGGAAACGACTTCGGAGGATATATCCACGCGTCTAATCAATCTGGTGGCACCTATAGGTAGAGGACAAAGAGGTCTGATAGTATCACCACCGAAGGCAGGCAAGACGGTGCTTCTTCAGAAGATTGCCAATGCCGTGACTACTAGTTACGATGATATTCACCTCATGGTTTGCCTAATTGGAGAAAGGCCGGAAGAGGTGACTGATATGAAGAGGTCAGTCAAGGCCGAGGTCATTGCTGCTACCTTCGATGAACCTGTGGATGCCCAGACTCGAGTGGCGGAATTGGCATTGGAGAGAGCCAAACGGCTGGTAGAAATGGGCAAGGATGTGGTTATACTCCTTGATGGCATTACCAGACTTACCAGAGCTTACAACTTAGCCTTGCCTCCTAGTGGGCGTACTTTGTCTGGTGGTATTGACTCAACGGCGCTGCATCCTCCTAAGCGATTCTTCGGCACTGCTCGCAATATCGAGGAAGGGGGAAGTCTAACCATCATTGCTACTTGCCTCGTGGATACAGGGAGCCGGATGGACGACCTGATATATGAGGAGTTCAAAGGAACAGGCAACATGGAACTGCACTTGGACAGGAAACTGTCTGAGCGAAGGATCTTCCCGGCTATAAATATCATGCCCAGCGGTACAAGGAGGGAAGAGCTTCTGTTGGACGAAAACACCTTGAAACAAGTATGGTTGCTAAGGCGCGTAATCAGTATGATAGATAGCGACTCACCTAATCATGGTGAGGCCACGCAAAGGATCCTGGAACGGATGGCCAAGACAAAGGACAACGCCGAATTCTTAGCCACTCTGTCCAAGGATATGTAGGTTCACATCGTGATTTGATCTTCCACTAGAATTGAAGTGAAAAGACGAAGCGGTCCCAGTCGGCTGGACAGATTCAAGATAGACTTCAAGAGGAAACTGGGCATGAATGTTCTCCTCTGTGACAGTTGTAAGTGGAACTGGAGGAGCGCCTGTAATCGCCCTGAGCGGCCGAATGCCACCTGGTGCCCTGATTATGCAAAAAAGGGGAAATGAATGAATTCCCAATCGGTGGATGGGCAAGTACTGTAGCAAAGTTCGCGAAACAACAGAATTTCAGCTGCTGAGAATACCGTTATTTGAGCTGATCCCTCGAATAGTCGAGAACCCTTCTGGCCACGACAAGCATATTAATCTGCCCTGTTCCTTCGAAGATGTCATTTATCTTCGCATCGCGCATCCACTTCTCCAGCAGGTACTTTTGGGAATAACCGAGTGGACCCATAATCTCAACTGCTTTCTGGGTGATTTTGGTAACAGCAAGACCAGCTTTGGCCTTGGCCATTGATGCCTCTAGGTTATTGGGTTGAAGCTGGCTCATCATCCAGAGGGCCCGCAAGGTAAGGAGCTTGGCTGCCTTATAGTTCGCTTCCATCTCCATGATGTCCCGTTCCAAGGCAGTAAGCTTCTGCCTGGGAACGCCATAGCGTATCTCTACGCCTTGCTTTTCGAGTGCTTCTTTGACAAAATCCAGTGCGGCGCGTCCGACACCGATGGCCATAGCGGCCACAACGGGTCGAGTTGCATCAAATGTCGCCATTGCGCCTTTGAATCCTTTGGTTTCCCCCTTAGCTACCTTCTTGACCTCCGGGCTACCAAGTATGTTCTCAAAGGGAATACGGCAGTTATCGAAGATAATGGTAGCCGTGTCATTGGCTCTGATCCCCAGCTTCTTCTCTAGTTTTTCCACTCTCATTCCCGGAGTTCCGGCCGGCACCACAAAAGATTTCATGCCGGCCCGTCCTGCCGATTTATCCACGGTCGCCCAGACTACTACCAGGCCGCCGGGATTCTCGGCGGCACGCTTTCCCCAGGTGACAAAAATTTTCTCGCCGTTGAGCACCCATTCGTTGCCGTCACGTGTAGCGGTGGCAGTGATGGCAGAAGTATCGGAACCACAGCCCGGCTCTGTCATGGCCATGGCACCCCACTTGGGGTCGCCTTCGTTGAAGTTACCTAGAAAACGTGACAACTGCTCTTTGGTGCCCGAGGCAAAGATGGCAGCGCCTCCAAGTCCTGGGCCAGGAACACATAGAAACAGACCTGCATCTCCCCAGCAAAGCTCTTCGATTCTGAGGCATGCAGTGATGTCCAGACCTAGGGCCAAGGTACCCTTGTTTCTTTCTCCCCATGTCTTATCGATGAGTTCGTGCGGACTTTCGTGTTCATGCTCGTCATAGTAACGGCTTACAGGCCGAAACAGTTCTTCTGCAAACTTGTGGGCTATATCTCTTGCCTCCGTCTGTTCTTGAGTCGGTTCGAAGTCTATCATCACTCAATACCTCCTTTTATACTATGGCCAAGCCATCAAAAGTGCTAAATCCACGGCCGTTCCTCAACCAGAGCTCCACCGGGTGCTCGCGAACATAACCGTGCCCGCCCAGGATCTGTACAGCCCGGTCAGTTACCATCAAAACCATGTCGTCAGCATATGCTTTTGCCAGTGCTGCCTCTCTAGTCGCGTCATTGGTTTGGTCTAATCTCCAGGCGGCTTCCCACGTCATTAGCCTGGTAGCATCGATTTCAATCGCCATCTCTGCCAGCATGAAGGCGACCGCTTGGCGGGAGCCAATGGGCTCTCCGAAAGCCACGCGCTCCTTGGCATAATCTCTAGAGTATTCCATGGCAGCTTTGGCTACCCCTACAGCCATTGCCGACAGCGCCACCCGGGAACAATTCATGATACGGTTGAAATCGTATCCATTGTCGCGTTCCAACCGGTTTTCCTTAGGAATGCGGCAATCTTTGATGGTAATTTCGTATGTGGCCAGAGCTTTTATGCCCATATTCTTCTCACGCTCACCAATCTCAAGCCCCTTTGTCCCTTTCTCGACAATGAAGGCCTGGCTGCTGCCATCTGCTGCTGCGTAGACAAGGAACGGGTCAGCTTCGGCAGCCAGAGGCACATAGCATTTCTCGCCGTTGAGGACATACTCATTGCCGTCAAGACGGGCAACCGTTGACAGAGAGTGAGGATCAAAACCGAACCGTGGCTCGATGAGCGCAGCGGTCGCTGCCTTGTACTTCTCGCCAGAGAAAGGAGGCAGGTATTTCTGTCTCTGTGTGTCCGTGCCCATTTCGAGGATAGGGTAGGCAAGCAGAGCTGGACAGAGAACATGCATTGCTATCGAAAGGTCGCCCCAGGCCAGTTCCTCTGCTATCAACGAACCTGTGATAGCGGAGCGTTCGCCGCCAGGTCCGCCGTAGGCTTCTGGAATACTGGTGGAGGTGAGCCCCATCTTCCAGGCAGTGTCTATGACACCCTCAGGAATCGTTCCCTCTTCATCACACTGGCGATAGATTTTGCGCATCTCATCGTTGGCAAACTGCTTTGCCATGCTCACAATCATTTGCTGTTCTTCTGTCGGGCTGAACGAAATCATGTTACTCTCCTTTCGATAGGCATCCTTTGCCTACAATGCAGCCATGTTTTGAAACCCTGCCTTCCAACGTGAATACGGCACTTTCCTAATGATTTCTGCGGACGCCGTATTATAGTCGGTATGAGAAAGGATTTCCAGAGGTCTATGCTGGTGGTAACCCCCCAACGGAGGTTATGAAGATCGCAGAACAGCCGTGGCATAGCCTCCGCGGTCGAATGGTGGACTGGAGGAAATCGGGGGGAAGCTGTCAGTCTTGGCCGCGACCTAATTCATTTCGACTACTCAGAATGATGTCGGAAGGACTCTATTACAGCTGATTGACATTGAAGCTGACACCTTCTAAAATCAACAAGGTAAGTGAACCGTACCACTAGAGTTCTGCGCTGTTTATTCGGATTGGATTTGTTGGCAGCCACTCAGGAAGTCGCAGGACTCGATGGAGCTAACTCTGTAAGTGACTGGTGACGAACTTAGGCAAGCGTTTCTGAGTTTCTTTCAGGATAGGGGACACAAAGTTATACCCAGTTCCTCTCTGGTGCCTCACAAGGACCCCACGTTGCTACTGACCAGCGCCGGCATGGTGCAAATCAAGCCGTATTACCTGGGGTTGGAGACTCCACCTGGCCGGCGACTAGCTTCCTGTCAGAAGTGTTTTCGCACCACTGACATAAATTCGGTGGGTGACAGCAAGCACCTGACATTCTTCGAAATGCTCGGGAATTTCAGTGTGGGCGATTATTTCAAAGAAGAGACCATTTCCTGGGCCTGGGAATTCGTTACTAAGTATCTGAAACTGCCTGAGGAGCGGCTCTGGATAACTATTTACCTTGACGATGAAGAGGCATTTGGTTACTGGCGAAGACTTGGAGTGCCCGGTAGCAGGATATTGCGATTTGGTGATGAAGATAATTTCTGGGGACCGGTTGGAGATTCTGGTCCGTGCGGACCATGTAGTGAGATTCATTATGACCTTGGTGAGGAATTCGGCTGTGACAGAGCTGAATGTAAGCCCAATTGCGACTGCGGTCGCTTCTCCGAAATATGGAACTTGGTATTCACTCAATATAATCAAGACCCGAACGGACGACGAACTCCTTTGCCCGAACCGAACATTGATACCGGTATGGGACTGGAGAGGACTTTGGCTGCTATTCAGGGCAAGTCCTCTCCTTATGAAACGCACTTCTTTTCGCCTTTGGTAAACGGCATGTGCCGCCTGTCTGGGAAAGAATACGGTCGGGACGAGAATATCGACCGGGCTATCAGGGTTGTGGCTGAACACTCGCGTGGCATTGCTTTTCTCATCGCTGATGGCGTAATACCCTCCAACGAAAGCAGAGGATATGTCCTGCGGCGAATACTCAGGCGCGCTTCGCTCTTCGGCAGGAAACTGGGACTGAGTGGCCCCTTCCTGGATGAGATGACTGGCATCGTCACTAACACAATGAGCCACATATATCCTGAGCTGATGGCCAGTCAGAGCCTGATCGCCGAAGTAACCAGGGTTGAAGAGGAGAAATTCATTGCTACCCTGGATACGGGGCTTAACCTGGTGGAAAAGCTCATTAGCGAGGCTTCATCCCAAGTACGAAAGAAATTGACAGGCGAGGAAGTGTTCAGGCTTCATGACACCTACGGCTTTCCGCCGGAGCTAACCGCCGAGATCGCCGGGGAGAAAGGCTTGTCTATAGATTGGGATAGTCTACAGGCTGAGATGGAGAAGCAGCGTGAGAGGGCTAGGGGCGTAGTAGTGAAACCCAGGCCGGCGACGACGGCGGCCACAGCGTATGGGCCAAAAGTCGTTATTGACACACGTTTTGTTGGCTATCGAAAAGAGGTCTCTAGGTCAAAGATTCGCGATTTGGTGACTAACGAAAACTCTGTGCGAAGTGTGGCTGAAGGCAGTGAGGTTGACGTGATACTGGATAAGACCCCTTTCTACGGTGAGATGGGTGGACAAATAGGTGATACCGGGGAAATCAGCAGCCAGAATGGGAAAATGGTCGTCGCAAATACCCTTAGAACTTCTTCTAACGTGATAATACATAGGGGGAAAGTGGTTGAAGGAAGCATATCTGTCGGTGATGAAGTGGAAGCCAGAGTTGATTCCGCCCGTCGTCAGGATATCGCTCGCAACCACACTGCTACTCACATCCTTCAGGCCGCTTTAAGACAGACTTTGGGTAGCCGTGTTTATCAGAAAGGCTCGCTGGTAGAGCCGGAAAGGTTTAGATTCGACTTCTCCCACTTGACTCCCATAACGGAGGAAGAGCTCACGGAAACTCAAAGGCGAGTTAATGAATGGATACGCCAGAATTTGGCTGTGAAGGCAAAGACGCTTCCTTATCCCGAGGCTGTTGCCGATGGCGCTATTGCTCTATTCGATGAGAAGTATGGAGAAGAGGTTCGGATGTTGACAATAGGGGAGCCAGCGATAAGCAAGGAGTTGTGTGGCGGAACTCATGTGAAGTCAACCGGGGAGCTTGGCATATTTCTGATCACTAGCGAAAGCAGCATCGGCACAGGACTGCATCGTATTGAAGGTGTAACGGGAAGAAACGCTGAATCTGTGATTGAATCTCGGTCAGCTGCCTTGCAGCACATAGCCAGGGAAGTGGGAAGCTCGC
>CAZLCQ010000001.1:0-39815 GCA_964557995.1 uncultured Dehalococcoidales bacterium | reverse complement strand
TGTTCCCCTTTCGTTCGCCACTACTCAGGGAATCTCGGTTGATTTCTCTTCCTCGGGTTACTAAGATGTTTCAGTTCGCCCAGTTCCCTCTCGCTTTCGCGAGTGCTTGGGTTTCACCCAAGCAGGTTGCCCCATTCGGGAATCCCCAGCTAAGCTAGCTAGACAGCTCACTGAGGCTTTTCGCAGTCTTGCCACGCCCTTCTTCGGCTGCTAATGCCAAGGCATCCACCCTATGCTCTTAACCCCTTGACTCACGCCAGACAGAACACAAAACCTATTCACTTGTTAACGTGCGAAAATGATCTCCGTTGAGGAGTGTGGCAATTATACAATAGCCCTTTTCGGTTGTCAAATGAGCCGTGGAAGCCATTGCTATTTATTTGTAGCCAAGTTCCAGCATTTTCAGTTCCCGAGGATAGAATCTGTCAATATTCCCCTGCCGGCCATAGTTCTCTCCCCTGATAGGAGAAGACCACGGAATCTAAGCGATGAGTAAGTTGGGTGGTATACATAATAGGGTTAGAAGTCACAAGGCGCATGCCAAAGCGAGGCACTGGTTTCTTGGGAACAGGTCTTATTCTTACCCCCCGAAATGCCTGATAAACGCTTGACAGCGCAGCGGCTGGTGATATTATATGTAACAACATCCTTCGGAAACTACGCTATTAGATCAGGAGAGAGCTATGGGACAAAAGAAAATCTTCGCTTTGGCGGCAATTCTGGCACTGGTATTGATGGCGGCTTCTCCGGCTGTCGGCATGAGAGCCGCGGAAAGCAGCACAAACACCACTGACTCTGAGGAGACATCGTCGGTTCAGTACGAACTCTCCATCAACAGCACCGAGGGTGGTTTGGTCATCACGCCTGGAGAAGGCGCGTTTAACTATACTGCAGAAACGGTAGTCGACCTGGTGGCGACCCCAGATGCTGGTCACCGGTTTGTCGAATGGGCTGGCGATGTAGACACCATTGCTGATGTCGACGCTGCATCAACCAACATCACCATGAACGGCAACTACTCCATAACGGCCAACTTCGTGGGTGCTGAGGCTGGTAATGCGGGTATCAAGGCCGGCGACTGGATAAAACTTACGTATAATACTACCGGTTGGCCTGCTGGCCAGCCATACCCGGAGTGGTTGAAGCTGGAGTTTCTCGGCCTTAATGGCACGATCGCCGATGTGCGGGCTACAGTGCACATCTCCAACGGAAGCGAACAAAGCGACAGCGGACCTGTAGATGTTGTGTCTGGCAGCGAAGTCCCAGGGCTGGCAGGAATTGTGATTTCCGCCAACCGAACAACAGGAGACTCAGTTTACATAGTCGGGTACGGCAATGTGGCAATAGAAGGCGAAGCTGCCAGAACTTATGCGGGAGCAAACAGAACAGTAGTTTATGCAGGCTTTTCGGCGGCTGAAACCCAGATTACCTACTACTGGGATAAACTGAGCGGGGTGATAATGGAGATATCATCAACTTCTCCCGGTATTTCAGGTACCGTCAAGGCAACAGAGACAAACATGTGGGGAGATACAACGGTGCCGTCCTCCGTGGGGCTGCCCTGGTGGCCCTGGATAGTGGTGGGGGTAGCAGCGGTGGCGGCAGGCCTGGCGATGTTCTTCACGCATAGGAGGAGAACTGGTCAGGACAAAGCAAGTTAAAATGAATCACAAACCAAGGGGTATTTATCTGTAATTGAATTCACTATCTCGAGCCTCGAGGGCAGAACCTGTCAATATGCCGTTGCGAGCACCTGAAATGTGCTGGGGTCTCTCAACTCTCACCAGGCTAGGTTGAAAGGTATTGACGCAGTCGCTTGAGCAAATCGGGGTGGTTCGTGACGTCGCTTCTTCTCATTTCTTCTATATCCCCTTCGGGGTTCAAATATTGAAGTGCCTTGTTTCTTACTATTTCGTGCAGCCTGACAAAGGTACGCTTGTCCTCGTTTGACAGCGGTGATGTGACTTCCCCGATCAACTCCAGCCCTGCCACAGTTGCCGGTCTAAAGGCAACCTCCCCTTTGTTGGTGACACTGACACGTACGGTCCTGCGGTCGCCCCGGTCTCTTGCTCTTCGCACCAGGCCAGCCTTGACCATGCGATCGACTATCATACTGACACTGTTCGCGCTGCGTCCTAGCCCCCGGGCCAGGTCAGTTACCCTCACGGAACCACCCAGTACTTCCATGACAGCGAGCACTCCGTACTGTTCTGCAGTAAGCCCATACTTGCCGAATACTTTGTCCTCACAGTTCCTGAGCACGTCACGGGTTCGGTGCGTTACGAACCATAATTTCAGAACCAACTTGTCTGTTTTGGCGTTTGACGTCATACGTGGCCTCCTTAATTATCTCATGATAACTTTGTCCCTTTAGACATGGTCTATTATAGAAGTTCTTGCCACTTGTGACAAGCCATCATGACTCAATAATAACCGCCCCAGTCTATACAGATGCACGCTGCGTGACCCATCGTGCACTCAACCAAATACAAGAACCTCGTGACAACCGGCCTGACGAGCCCATCAGTCTTACAAGAGGCCTTATTCCAGCGGCATATTGTCTATCAACCTTGTTTTGCCTATCCTGACCGCCAGGGAAGCCACCGCCGGGCGGTCGAGCAAATTCAATTCTTCCAGCGTCTCGGCATCAGCGATGCTAACATAATCAACGCAGGCCAGACGTTCTTTCTGAACAAGAGCGGCCATTCGTCGGCGAATCTCTCCCGCGTCCTTCTCCCCACCTCTTCTCAGTCGCTGCGCCAACTCAAGAGCCCTGAACAATATCGTGGCGGCTTGGCGCTCCTTGGGGCTAAGGTAAGTATTACGACTACTCATGGCCAGACCATCACTCTCTCTCACCGTCGGCACAATCACGACTTCCAGGTCCATATTAAGGTCAGCCACCATTTTCTTGACGACCACCACCTGCTGGGCATCTTTCTGCCCGAAGTAAGCCCTGGTTGGCTGGACAATGTTGAATAGCTTGGCGACTATAGTTGCCACGCCCCTGAAGTGCCCCGGACGAGATGCTCCCTCAAGTTTCTCGGTTACCTTCCCCACATCCACCCAGCTACTGAAACCAGGTGGGTACACCTCCTCATCAAGCGGAACAAAGACGATATCCGTTCCCTCTCTCTGCAACAGCTCCAGGTCCCGATCGAGGTCTCGCGGGTAAGCGCCAAAATCCTCCCTGGGGCCGAATTGAGCGGGGTTAACGTAAATGCTGACAATAACGGCGGAATTCTCTCTCCTAGCCCACCTGACCAGAGCCAGATGGCCTTCATGGAGATAGCCCATAGTGGGAACGAAGCCCACGGTGCCGCTGAGCTTCTGCCTTAATGCCCTTGTCTCGGCAATTGCCCTTACTACCTGCATACCAGTAATGGTTTGATTCTTCCCGCAGTTTCCGCCTTACGATAAGGGGGAACGAAGGGGGTTACGAATATCTCCGCGTGTCGCTCCCTATCAACCATGAAAGCCGATCTTCATCGACGGTCCTCCTCAGGCAGCCTGGGCCTGATTTTGTGGCCGAACCACGACGAAGATGTTTCTTCATGACTCCCCCTTGCCCCTCTTATCTTAAGAGGGGAGCTATAGAACTGCCTTCTGGAAAAACCTGGCTGCCATGCGTACGGTTAGCTTTCAGATTCTAGCTGTTTGATCAGGCTCTCATCCATGGTGTAGCTGTGCTGTGCAGAGGGAAAAGCGACAGATTCAACTTCAGCTATATAACTGGAAACGGCAGTCTTGATCTCTCCGGCTAAGCTGGCATACTGTTTGGCATGCTTGGGCACAAATTCAGTATAAAGGCCGAGAAGATCGCTAATCACCTGGACCTGGCCGTCACAATCAGGTCCCGCCCCAATACCAATCGTGGGGATAGTCAACTTGTGAGTAATCAGGCTGGAGAGAGGCGCCGGAGTGCATTCCAGAACGATAGCAAAAGCTCCAGCTTCCTCCAGTATGCGGGCATCTTTGAGCAGCTTCCTAGCCTCGTCGAGCCCTTTGCCGCGTACCTTGAACCCCCCCAGTTGATGTATAGACTGAGGTGTAAGCCCAATATGACCCATAACTGGAATACCGCAGCCAACAAGGCGTCTAACCGTGTCCGCCACGATCTCGCCCCCCTCCAGTTTCACCGCTTGCGCACCCCCTTCCTGAATAAACCTTGCGGCATTGTGCAAAGCGTCGGAGATGTTGATATGATAGGTCATAAATGGCATGTCGCCTACTACTAAGGCCCTCTTAGCTCCTCTCACTACAGCTTTAGTATGATGAATCATCTCCTCGATAGTCACGGGAATGGTTGACTCATAGCCCAACATCACCATCCCCAAGCTATCCCCGACCAAGATCAGGGGCACACCAGCTTCGTCAACCATCTTGGCCGTCACATAGTCATAAGCAGTAAGCATGGGTATCTTCTCTTTCTTTTGCTTCATTTCTCTTATATCAGCGATAGTAACCCTCATGGCCTAACCTCCTAAAGTAGTAGTCAGCGGTCAGAACTCAGTAGTCGGGATTTGGCAATCAGAAGTCGCCCCTGGTGGCTACTGACTGCTGGATTTCTTCCCATTGAGGAACCGCAGGTAAGGGCTCAACGATTCTATTTCGACTATCCACACGAACTATCCTCGGGGTCATATTGACTGCCTCGTCGTCAGGAGCATGGCAATACGAGAGGATGATGACTATGTCGCCCCTGGCCACCAGCCTGGCTGCAGCCCCGTTGACACCAATAATCCCAGAATTCGCTTCACCTTCGATAGCGTAAGTGCTGAACCTGGCTCCATTGTTCACGTTTAGCACTTCCACCCTTTCGAAGGGCAAGATGTCGCTAGCCTCCATGAGAGACCGATCAATAGCGATACTGCCTTCGTAATCTAAGTCGACTTGAGTAACCCGGGCTCGGTGGATTTTACTTTTCAGCATAGTTCTCATTTTGTACCTCCCTAGGCGCAAAGTTCCCTTGTCTACTCTCTCCCCAAAGAAAGCAGGGCTCTCATTTCCTCTGCCCTCTGTTCATTGACCCTGCCTTTGGCCACAGCAATGGGGATAGTCTGAAGCCCTAACTCTTCATAGGTACTAAGCAGAGAGGAGTGCTCGGCATCAAGAGCCTTCAAGTGCCTCTCAATGGTGCCCAAGTCCCCGCGGGCAACAGGGCCCGTCAGGCAGTCAGGCAAGCCAATACTGTCGATGTTGTTCAGCGTCCCTCTCAGCAAGGGCAGCAGGGCCCTGGTCGCCCCTTGTGACGACACTCCGAAGTCCTTCCATAAGTCCAGCGCCAACTTAACCAGGGTCACCAGGTAATTGCAGGCGAAGACTGCCGCTGCGTGATACAGCACCTTGTCCCCGGGCTTGAGCTCCACCCAGCTGCCATCCAGAAGAGAGGTTAACTCCTTAAGCGTTGATAACAGTGGCTCTTCGGCTTCCAGACCGAAGGTAGAGCCAGGCAAGTTTGCTATGGCCCGGGCAGCATCGGCAAAGGTCTGCAGAGGATGAAAAGAGCCAACAGCAGCCCCGAGTTTCTTCGCTGGTTCCAGAATATCTACGGAATGAGCACCGCTGCAATGCAGGACACTCTGTCCCTTATGCCAGTGAACTTCGCTGCATACCTGAGCTATAACGTCATCAGGGGTGGTGATGAACACCATTTCAGCAACATCTGCCAATTCCTGATCTGTGTGGCAAATCTGGCAGTCGGACACCCGCGTGGCCAGTTTCTTTGCTGAGGACAGAGTTCGGCTGGATACGCCCACTACAGGCCATCCCTTCTGAGAAAGCCTTACTGCCAGAGCAGTGCCTGTCGTTCCCGCGCCAATAAAGCCTGTCTTTAACATTTGCCTACGTCCTTGGCTGCCGGCACGCCAGCTAGAGTCTGTGCCTCGTGAACTGCTCTCACTATGGCCTCGGCAACAACCGCGGCAGCCGCTGCACCCAGAGCACTAAGATCAGCTTCCTTCTCTCCTAGAGAGAGCGTAAACAAAGCATCTCCGTCATACATGGTGTGACATGGGTCAATGGTACGAGCAATGCCAACCTGTGCCACGCGAGCCAATTTGTTTGCCTCCGTCTTACTTATCTTGGCATCGGTAGCCACTACGCCGATTACAGTATTGGAGGGCGGAACTGCTTCCATAAAATCACCTTTCCATAACTCAGATGTAGACAAGAATCCACGCCCGTCGGGCCCGCGAGGTCCGGCCAGAATCTTCCCAGTTCCAGGTTCAATCACATCTCCAACGGCATTCACTACTACCAGGGCAGCTACCACAACGTCTCTGGCTATTCTTTGACTGGCAGTCCCCAAGCCACTTTTGACTGCTCTGTCCAGACCGAGGATTTTGCCCACTGTTGCCCCGGTGCCAGCGCCAACACATCCCTCGGTTACCTTGCCAACGGCAGCAGCCAGGCAAGCTTGATAACCCTCGTTAGCTCCAGGCCTGCTTTTGGAATCCCCTATGTTCAGGTCGAAAATAATGGCGGCTGGCACGATAGGCACCTTGCCGGCACTGGTCTCATAGCCGAATCCTCGCTCCTCCAAATACCTCATAACACCGGTAGCAGCGTCCAGGCCAAAGGCACTGCCTCCACCAAGAACGATAGCTTGAACTCTCTCTACTGCATTTCCTGGCCGGAGCAAGTCTGTTTCTCTGGTGCCCGGGGATGATCCGCTGACATCGACGCCAGCTACAGCCCCTTGCTCACAAAGTATCACCGTGCAGCCGGTCGCTGCCTTCTTGTCGGTATAATGCCCGACTTTGATTCCCGAGATATCCGTTATGGCACCAAACATGACCACAAACAAAAAACCCTCTCGTTATAACCGAGAGGGTTATTCAAACAACTTCTGTTGTCCGTCTCGGTCACCGCCGATCCAAGCGGACTTACAACTATCCGATTCGCTCGCTCACTGCCTGGAAGGTCAGTGGCTACCTTATATAATACCAGATCAGTACTATTCTGTCAATGGTTCGTTCGTATCGACGATGGTAATAGCAGTCTGGTCCATGCTCATGACCTCATTTAATGCCGCTATGGCAGTCTCTATCTGACTGTCGTCGGGTTCTCTGGTCGTCATAGCTTGCAACAGCAGCCCCGGAGCCAACAGTATTCGGACTACGGGGTTCGTACTGTGGCTTGCTCCGAATTTCATGATTTCATAGCTAATAATCGCAATAACCGGGATGAGGGCTATGCGAGACAGTATGCGTATCCACAAACTTGGCTGACCAACGAGGGCGAAGACGAAAATAGCTACGATCAGAACAATGAATAGAAAGGCGGTGCCGCAGCGAGCATGAGCAGTAGAGTACATCTTAACCGACTCCACATCCAGAGGAACGCCTGCCTCATAGGCATTCACCGTTTTATGCTCAGCTCCATGGTATGCGAAGACCTTTCTAATATCAGGTATTAGACTCATTAACTTGAGGTAAGCGATGAAAATCCCCATACGGATAAGTCCCTCAAAGATATTGCTCAACAAACCAGATTCTATATAAGGGTCTATAAGGTAGCGCGTGGCAAAGAGAGGAACCATGAAGAAGAGGGCTACACCCAAAGCCAGACTCGCCGCCACCGTACCCCATAAGACCGCTGCAGGTATCTTCTCTCCCACCTCCTCGGTTGCGGCAACCTGAGCAGAGTGAAGTAATGACTGTGTGCCCAGGACCAAGGTTTCAATGAGAGCGATGATTCCTCTGATCAGAGGAATCTCTCTGAGACGCCCTTTGTAGATGCTGGCCAGAGGCTGCTTCACCACGTTCAACTGTCCATCGGGCTGACGCACAGATATGGCCACGCCTTCCTTGCCCCGGATCATCACCCCGTCAATGACTGCCTGGCCGCCGTAATGAAAAGTCCCTGCCATTAATACCTTATTCTCCCTAGTTGTTCAAATCGAAGGCCGTAATTGTCCAGCATGAGAAATCCCTAATAGTATTATGATAGAAACAGCTGAAAATATAAAGTTTGTCTCTTAGACTAGCGCTTGGTGACTTTCCAGTTTCCCAATGTAATGTTCGAAGCGGAGGACTATCCGGGTTCAATAGATCTTGTCACAACGGGAGATAGAAACCTGAATGTATCCTACTTGACCTTGTATCGTTTCTTGAAGCGTTCCACCCTTCCCAGCGAGTCAACTATCCTTTGTTCGCCAGTATAAAAGGGGTGGCATTTACCGCATATTTCTACCCTGATTTCTGGCTTAGTCGAGCCGATGGTGAAAGTGTTACCGCAAAGACAAGTCACCTTAGCATTATCGTAATACTTAGGATGGACTTTCGATTTCATTTGTAAACGCTCACCTTCTTCTTGTATCTGGTTGCCGGCTCATATTTAACGTGGCCATCTATCAAGGCAAAGAGTGTATAGTCTCTGCCCAGGCCTACATTGTCTCCCGCCAGTATACGAGTCCCGCGTTGCCGCACCAAAATAGCTCCGGCGCGGACTTGTTCTCCTCCGTACTTCTTAACTCCCAGACGCTTAGCTACACTGTCTCGCCCATAACTCGAGCTGCCACCACCCTTCTTATGTGCCATGCCTGTTCTCCTTAATCCTTGATAATCTCATTCACCAATATTTTAGTGTGAGCCTGGCGATGTCCCTTCTTCGTGCGATAGCGGACTTTAGACTTATATCTAAATACGATAACCTTTTCTCCCTTAGCTTCGCCCAGACACGTAGCCACAACCTTGGCACCCTTGATAATCGGATTCCCCACAAGAGTGTCCCCGTCCCCCCCAATAAACAATACTCTATCAAACTCGACAGTCTCGCCTTCAGGTACACCCAAACGCTCGACTTCTATTGCTTGCTTCGGAGCCACCTTGTACTGCTTGCCAGCTACTTCGACAATCGCGTAAATCTTCTCACCCCCGTACGGAACAGAGCATTCTAGCACCCCAAATTGCGCGATGTCAAGCTGACAAAGAGGGCGGTTCAGACCTCCCGCACCGATCACACATGTCAGGTGTCGAAACGACGACCGGGTGGCATATCCACCTCAACATCACGCCAAAAAACAAAAGCTCAAGGGCGAGTGGCACTCACCTGCGCAGGGCTTTCCTGCCGACAACTTCATGTCTAACATACCACCTCTGTATAGCCTCAACCACCTCATCAGGGTGATCCAAGACCCTTAATAGGTCGAAATCTTTCTTGGAGATATACTTCCGCGATAAGACAGCGGCCCGCAGCCAATCCAGAAATCCATCCCAGAATTCGCCGTGGAACAGTATTACGGGGAAGGGTTTTATCTTGTGGGTCTGCATCAGGGTTAGTACCTCTGTCACCTCATCAAGCGTGCCCAGGCCACCTGGCATTATGACAAAGGCCACGGCATATTTCACCAGCATGACTTTGCGAGTAAAGAAGTGACTGAACGTTATCGATTTCGTGGCATAAGTATTAGGGACCTGTTCGTGGGGAAGAGAGATATTCAGTCCGACCGACGTGACACCAGCCTTTCCTGCACCTTTGTTGGCAGCTTCCATTACGCCTGGGCCTCCACCAGTCACAATTGAGAAGCCCAATTGTCCAAGCCGATAGGCTATTTCTTCCGTCGCTGCATATAGCTCGTCACCCGCTTTCAGTCTGGCCGAACCATATATGGTCACTGCCGGCTCAATACCTGAGAGGTTATCAAAACCCTCTACGAATTCGCCTATTATTCGAAACATCCGCCATGATTCTTCCTTGGCGAGTTCATTTATTTCATATTCGTACGGCATATCGCCTCCCTCAGAAAGCACACGTGGCATCAAGATGAACCGAACATATCGGCCGGTGCAGCCTTGATATTGTATTCTATCACCGTTCGTTTTGTGCGGACAATCGTGAATAGCCGCGGAAGCGAGGAGGCAACCCGGTACAGGCTGACCCATCGCGGTCCTGCAGAAGTCCTCTGTCGAGCTGTTGTCGCCTTCTGTGGGCGACGCAAACCAATAGGTGTCGCGGTCTTGATTTCTCTCGTTTGTACAGTATATAATTCCTAGCCTGGAATGAAAATCGCGGTTAGTGGCAAAGGCGGGGTAGGCAAGACAATGCTGGTCTCTCTGCTTTCCACCGTACTTAGTCAGTCCGGTCTTTCTGTTCTGGCCATCGATGCCGACCCAAATGCTACCCTGGCCGCTGGCCTCGGCTTTCCTCACTCCGAGAGGATGACCCCAATATCTGAGATGGCAGACCTGATCGAAGAAAGGACAGGCGTGCGTCCTGGTCAGGCAGCGCCCTACTTCAAACTAAATCCCAGGGTTGATGATATACCGGAGAAGTACTGGGTCGAGCATAATGGAATCAAATTGATGGTGATGGGGCGGTTGAAGAAGGGTGGGAGCGGCTGTTATTGTCCTGAAAACGCCCTTCTCGAGGCCCTGGTCGCCCACATACTTCTCAAGAGAAATGAAGTAGTCATAATAGACATGGAGGCCGGCATTGAGCATCTGGGGCGAGCGACAGCGAGAGCCGTGGACAAGATGATTATTGTGGTTGAGCCAGGCAAAGCCAGTATTGAAACAGCCTACAGGATAAGAGAACTGGCCCAGGATATAGGTTTGGCAAACATCGCGGTGGTAGCTAACAAGATTCGAGGTGAGCAAGACAGGGATCTTCTCGTTTCAGCCATGCCAGATTTCGAATTCCTGGGCTTCATTCCGTACGACCAGAGCGTAATAGAAGCTGGTCTTGGCCATTTCCCTCTCTCGAAGGCCAGTTCGGAGGTCATTGGCCGAGTGCAGGATATTGCAGCGCACCTGAGCGCTGTTGAGCCGGGCTTATCGATAAATCGGCAAGTTAAGAATTAGGAGGGAGATCTAGATGACGGCAAAGATAATCTCAGGAAATGAAGTGGCAAAGGAGATCAGAGCTGAACTGACGGAGCAAGTATCCAAACTCAAAGAACAAAGCGTGACGCCGGGCCTGGTCATGATTCGCGTGGGAGAGGACCCGGCGTCTGTTTCCTATGTCTCGGGCAAGGAAAAGGCAGCAGAAGAGATAGGTGTGTGGTCGCAGACTATTGTTCTGCCTGAGAGTGCCTCAGAAGAGGAGCTCCTCTCCAAGGTGGGAGAAATGAACAAAGCCGAGCATGTCGATGGCATACTTGTTCAACTGCCATTGCCAAAGCACATCAACGCCGATAAGGTGCTGAACCTTATCGATCCGGTTAAAGACGTGGATGGCTTTCACCCGGTCAACGTGGGCAAAATGCTCATCGGAGACCCGTATTTCATGCCCTGCACGCCGCATGGCGCAGTGGAGTTGATGATACGTAGCGGCAATCCTCCTGAAGGCAAGCATGTGGTCATATGCGGTCGAAGCAACATAGTAGGCAAGCCTCTCATGGCTATGCTGGTACAGAAAAACAAGCGTGGCAATGCCACCGTGACAGTCGTACATACCGGCACCAAGAACATGGCCGAGATCACCAGACAGGCGGATATCCTGGTCGCCGCAATGGGCTCTCCTGAAGTGATTAAAGCAGATATGGTAAAAGAGGGAGCCGTGGTTATTGATGTTGGCGTGAACCGAGTGGGATGGAAACCCAGCAAGAAGGACCCCAGTAAGCAGGTCGCTGACCTCAGGGGGGATGTAGAGTTCGAGACGGTTAAAGAGAAAGCCAGCGCTATTACCCCGGTGCCCGGAGGGGTTGGCCCCATGACTATCACCATGCTTATGGTCAATACAGTAGTAGCAGCCGAGCGCAGGGCTGAGCGTATGAGAAAATAATAGATTAATAAACGACAAAGGAGGTTACCGTGGCTTATGATGCGACAAAACTGAAAGATTGGCAGATTGCGGAAGCTGCCGAAGGAAACATGCCAACCACTGATGAGTGGCGGGACAGATTGAACCTGCAAAAGGATGAGATTATTCCTTACGGGAGACTGTGCAGGCTCGATTTCCTGAAGATTATTGAGCGCCTCAAGGGCAAGCCGGACGGCAAATATGTTGAGGTAACTGCCATAACCCCTACCCCTCTGGGCGAGGGGAAGACGACCACTACCATGGGCATATTGGAAGGTATGGGCAAACGGGGTAAGAATGTCGGCGGTTGTATACGTCAGCCTTCCGGTGGTCCGAGTATGAATATCAAGGGTACTGCTGCTGGTGGTGGCAATGCGCTGCTTATTCCCATGACCGAATTCTCTTTGGGGCTTACCGGGGACATCAACGATATAATGAATGCCCACAATCTGGCCATGGTGGCGCTTACCGCCAGAATGCAGCACGAACGCAATTATGGCGACGAGGAACTGGCCAAGCGGACCCGTATGCGACGACTGAACATCGATCCTACCAGAGTCGAAATGGGTTGGATCATGGACTTCTGCGCCCAGAGCCTGCGGAACATCGTAATAGGCCTCGGTGGTCGCATGGACGGATATACCATGCAGTCCAAGTTCGGTATTGCGGTGAGCTCAGAGCTTATGGCTATGTTATCTATTGTCACGGACCTGACGGACTTGCGCAAAAGGATGAACGAAATTACCGTAGCTTTTGACAGGGAGGGCAAGCCTGTTACTACCGGCGATCTGGAAGTGGGAGGCGCTATGACTGCCTGGATGCGCAATACAATCAACCCCACCCTGATGTGCACCGCGGAATATCAGCCTTGCCTGGTACATGCCGGCCCCTTTGCCAACATCGCCGTGGGACAATCCTCCATCATCGGCGACCGCATCGGGCTGAAGATGTTTGATTACCATGTTACTGAGAGCGGCTTTGCTGCAGACATCGGTTTCGAGAAGTTCTGGAATGTCAAGTGTCGCTATAGCGGTCTCAAGCCGCATGTGTCGGTACTTACCACCACCATCAGGGCACTGAAGATGCATGGTGGCGGCCCCAAGGTAGTGGCTGGTCTGCCCCTGCCCGAGTCCTACACTAAGGAAGACCTGGGACTTCTGGAGAAAGGCCTTCCCAATATGCTGCACCACATAAACACCATCAGGACATCAGGGATCAATCCCGTGGTGTGCATTAACTCCTTCTACACCGACACTAAGGAAGAGATTGCCATGGTGCGCAAGGCTGCCGAGGCTGCCGGGGCACGCTGTGCGCTCAGCGAACACTGGCTCAAGGGTGGTGATGGCGCCCTGGAGCTTGCCGACGCGGTTATGGAAGCTTGTGAACAGAAGAACGATTTCAAATTCCTTTACCCCTCAGAAATGAAGCTGCGAGAGCGGGTGGACAAGATTGCTAAAGTGGTATATGGAGCCGATGGCGTGTCATGGACACCTGATGCCGCGGCCAAGGCCAAGATGTTTGAGGCCGATTCTAAATATGATGAATATACTACCATGATGGTGAAGACCCACCTGAGCCTGACGCATGACCCAACCCTTAAGGGCGTCCCCAAGGGATGGACCCTGCCCATCCGCGATGTGTTGATTTATTCCGGGGCGAAATTCCTCTGCCCCTGCGCCGGAACAATCAGCCTTATGCCAGGCACCAGCTCCGATCCAGCCTTCAGAAGGGTGGATGTTGATACCAAGACCGGCAAGGTACAAGGGCTTTTCTAAACGATTTAAACAGGGTCAGCAAGGTGACTCCCAGCCTGAAATGTCCTCTCCCTTGAGGAGAGAACAAGGGGGAGAGAGTACTGGCCAAAGTCAAAAAAGTCTCTCTGACGATTGATGGCAAGAAAGTAAGAGCTGCCCACGGTGAAAAGCTCCTGTGGGCAGCTCTGGACAATGACATCTATATCCCCAATCTCTGTGCTATTCGGGAAAGGAGCGAGCCTTTTGCCTCTTGTCGTCTCTGTTTTGTTGAGATAGAAGGCAAGGATAATCCGGTTGCAGCCTGCACTACGCCAGTGGCAGAGGGGATGGTAGTCAATACTCTCGGACCAAAAGCAATGAGACTTGCCCGCACTGCTCTGGAACTGCTCCTGGCCAGTCACCCTGTGGATTGTGCCCATTGTCTGGCAAATGGGTCTTGTGAACTTCAGAGGATAGCCAAGCATCTCCGGGTGAAGCTCAAGACAAAAAGGTTCCGGAAGATCCTGCCCGAACTACCAATAGACTCCAGCAGCCCGCTATTCATTTATGACCCCAATAAGTGCGTGCTCTGTGGCAGATGCGTCTGGGTATGCCAGCAAAAACCGGGCAAAGGAGTCATCGGCTTTGCCCACCGTGGGTTCCATAGGATGGTCACCACGTTTGGGGATGAACCTGTGGGCAGGTCCCGTTGCCAGGATTGTAGTGAGTGCGTCTCCGTTTGCCCTGTTGGTGCTCTAGTTCTCAAAGCCCATTAGCCAGAGTCAACTCGATCAAAGATTAGAGGGTTCAATCCACTCTTTCCTTGTTCCGCAGTAAGCTCAATCTTCACCAGCTCTACGAGTTAATCTCACTAACGGTTGTCGAAAGCTGACTCATGACTTTCCAGTCGATGGGCAGACCGAATGCAGCAGAATTCACTTCCTTCGCCAAAGAATAGCCCGTTCTGGCACAGTTTGACACGTGCTATACTATTCACCTGAATCCTGGGAAACTAGACCGTCGTTATGTAGGCTAGCCCGGGATGGTGAACCCCGCATATTGCAGCGAAAAGGAGGAGGGAATGTTAGAGGTATTCTTAACGGAAGAGCGCAGAAAATTCAGACAAGAGGTTCAGGACCTGGTCAAGAGCATACCACGGCAGCTTCTGCTGGATATGGATGCGGACAAGATCAAGTTCCCTGACGAATTCGTCAAAGAAGCCGGCAAGAGAAACCTGCTAGGCGTCAGATTCCCCAAGAAATATGGCGGTAGAGACCTGAAATGGGTTGACGAGCTCATCGAGGTAGGTGAGACGATGAAGCTCGGAGTACCTTTCACCTGTCTCGTCTCGGTTACCTCCATCGTTGGAGAAGGCTTAAACGTGTTTGGGACCGAGGCTCAGAAAGAGAAGTATCTCAAACCATTGATCGCCGGTAGACAGTGGGCTGGCGAGGCACTCACCGAGCCCAGAGGCGGCTCTGATTTTTTTGGTGCCACCACTGTTGCTAGAAAGAAAGGAAACCATTATTACCTTACTGGACAGAAGCGCTTTGTCGTTGGCTCTGAAGGTGCCGATTTCTTCCTTGTATTTGCTGTCACCAACCCCGGAGCTGGCCGAGACTCGCTCAGTGCCTTCATTGTCGAGAGAGATATGGGAGTGGAGGTAAAGCATGTCTACGGCTTAATGGGCTCCCGGGGGACTGGTACAGGTAGATTGGTCTTCCGCGATGTACCGGTGCCAGAGGAGAATCTGGTGGGGAAGGAAAACGAAGGGGCAAAGCTATTCTACAAACTGATGGTGCCGGAAAGACTGCTCTCAGGCGGAGTGGCTGGCTCCAGAGCTATTCTGGAATTGGCCGCCCGGTATGCCAACAAACGGAAGGCTTTCGGCCAGACCATACGGAGTTTTGAAGGAGTGAGCTTCAGGATAGCCGACTGCATCACCAAGCTCGACGCTGTGAGTGCCCTGGCATACGCCGTGGCCAAGACTATTGATGATGGAGTGGGTACTTCCGCTTATCAAAGGAGACTGGTGTCGGAGACGAAGAAACTGGCTACCCAAACATATTGGGAAGTGGTGAATGATGCCATGCAGATACTCGGCGGCATTGGGTATACCAATGTCTATCCGGTGGAACGTGCACTCAGGGAAGCCAGGCTTGCCATGATCTGGACCGGTAGCAGCGAAATCATGAACTTAATAATCCAGCATGAATACTATAAAGAAATCCTGGCGAAAGGAATCGAAGGCAGAGATGTTGAAGGCGACGTTCCTCTCAGTGAGGAAGAGTTGGCAGAGGAAAGGATTTATGAATCCGAGCCCATAACCACTACCCCGTAATATCACTGCTACGGAAAAGGAGCGAATTTATGGATGTCATCGAAGCTGTAAAGAAGCGTAAGAGTGTCAGGGGCTACAAGCCTGACCCTGTGCCCAAACAGGTTTTGGAGCAGATACTGGAATTGGCGAGCCGTGCCCCGTCTGCTATGAATACCCAGCCCTGGGAGTTTACTCTGCTCACCGGGGAGGTGCTGGAGAATGTGAGACGGAGCAACCTTGACCTGCTCAGGTCTGGAGTGCCGCCTAACCCTGAGCACGTGGTTACCAGCTGGCCGAAAGAGAGCATTTACCGCCAGCGCCAGGTAGATCTTGCCAAGCAGCTTTTCCAGCTTATGGACATACCCAGGGAAGACAAAGAGAAAAGGGCCAAATGGTTGGAGCGCGGCTTTCGTTACTTCGATGCGCCGGCCGCGATCATCTTAACCACCGATCGCTGTCTGAGCGAAAGTGGCCCACTGCTCGACATTGGGGCTGTGATACAGACGATCTGTCTTACTGCGCTGCATTTCGGTCTGGGGACCTGCATCGAGGACCAGGGGACGATGTATCCCGAGGTGCTAAGAAAATACGGCCACATACCAGAGTCCAAGCGGATAATAGCCGCCATAGCCATTGGTTATCCTGACTGGGATTTCCCTGCCAACGAATTGGAGAGTGAACGCGAGCCCATCAAGAATGTGACTACCTGGCTCGGTTTCGACTGAACTGCAACTTCACAAGTGTCTGGCAGTCTAATTAGCTTTCGCTGATTGTGCGCGGCTCATCGCTGCCTGTAAGCCAAGGCGAATTTTGTTAACACGTTCATCGCCAGACAAGGTGAATATGAACTCTTGTACTTCGAGGCGGCAACCCAGTCCAGAAATACTTAGCCCCCGCTACTCCTCTGCGGCGGACAGCTGTACAAGGAACAGAGTCTCTGAACATCAATGTATGACTCGTGTGTCAACAAACAGTCTCCGCCTGATGAGAAGTGAGGCATGCTGAGATGGTAAGCCCGTCTGTGGCTTTGCTGGCCTCTATTGCCGGTATTCTAATTCTGATCAGGCTCAAGGTCCGTCCAGGTCTGGCCATCTTCGCAGGAAGTCTTGCCGTTGCGTTGCTGCTCCTGCCTCCACGCTCCCTGCCCGAGCACATGTTTGACACCCTAATAGATCGCCAGACCCTGACACTGCTGGTAGTCGTTGCCAGTGCGCTGGCTTTGAGTCGTCTCATGGAGGTGAAGGGCTTGCTCACGAGCCTCGCGGCCACCATGGAGAGACTTGGCCCCAGACTCGCTATGCACCTTGTTCCTGCTACGATAGGACTGGTTCCCATGCCGGCTGGAGCCCTAGTTTCGGCTACCGCCCTAAGGGATCTAGCGGACAGAATGGGCCTGGCACCTGAACGGGTAACATTCATAAATTACTGGTTCAGACACATATGGGAGACTTCCCTGCCAGTATATCCAGCGATCATAGCGACCAGTGTAATACTATCTGTCCAGCTTTCTTCCGTAACACTGACACTTTTACCTATGACGGCTTTAGTCATCGCACTCGGAACCGTCTCTAGTTACCGGATGCTTAAGCCGAATAAGAGATACGAACCAAAAGGGAAAACGTCAAAGAGAAGTATAGTCCATAACCTTTTGAGGACTTCCTGGCCGATCCTCTTAATAGTAGGACTAGTCCTGGCGGGGCTGGATGCGGTGATAGCGTTTCCTCTCGCACTAGCCCTACTGGCTTGTCAACAGAGAGCTAAATGGCCGGAATTGAAAATTGCACTGAAATATGGGGCCAATCTCCAAATCCTGTTTCTGTTATATGCCGTGATGCTATTCAAGGCGACGATAGAAGGTGCGGGCGCTGCCTACAGCCTGTTTTCAGACATGCAGTACATAGGAATGCCTACCCCAGTCCTCCTAGCGTTCCTGCCTTTCCTGATGGGCTTTGCCACGGGCATTAGCATGGGGTTTGTCGGCATTAGCCTTCCGTTGTTGGTCCCCTTCATAGCGCTCGGCTCACAGGTCAATGGCTATGCTCTTATGCTGGCCTACATGAGTGGATATGTGGGGGTTCTGCTCTCCCCTCTCCATCTTTGCCTTATACTATCGACCGAGTACTTCAAGGCTAGCTTCGCCAAAGTATATAAGCTTCTACTGCCTCCGCTGTTGGCGATAGAGGCGGTCGTCGTGTTCATCTACTACATAGCAGCCTAGGATTCTCCAGCCCGTTGCTATACTCTACGGCTGGCAGGTGATAATCTTACACGAGCAACATGCCAAAGTACCAACTGCTCGCCACAGGTAGATCTCCGAGACCCAGACAAGGAGTCACAGACCCTGGTGTAAACGCATCGCATTAATTCCCTCCATTGATGGGAGAAGGGCTCCAGCTTGCAACGAGTAGATACTCAGTTTCTTCCCCGTAGATCTACACAAACCAGTCCTACACTTCCTGAGCTTTGTCCTTTGGGTCCTGCAGGGCATTCCTCAGCCTGCTGCCGTAAGTGGTGGCAGAGGCCAACTGCATGTCGATACTTATGACAGGAACGACATAATTGGTGCATTGGGTGCTGTCTTGGGTACTATCCCCGATTGTGTCGAAGTATCTGCAGAATGATGCTGGCCAGAGAAGTTACCTCCGCCCCAGAATGCAACCAATGAAATCTCTTTTTCCGCGGACAAAGTGGGTTGCCGGCATTTCGCGTTTCCCTTCCAGCTGAACCTGGCAGAGTCCTAAAATACCTTTCTTAGTGACCACGCCAATCTCAGGCTGTTGTGCCAAGGCAATTACTTCCCCTATCTCTCCGTTGTTTCCATGCGGAAGAGGAACAGCGCTATGGATTTTTAGCCGTTTTCCCCTAAACCATGTATAGCAGCTTGGCCAGGGATTGTATGCTCTTATCCTCCGCCAGAGCTCCAGCGCGGAAAGGCCCCAATCAATCTCGGCATCTTTACTGGTTATCAACTTGCTGTAGGTAGCCTCAGACTCATGCTGAGCTTGTGGTTTAAGGTCGCCCCCGAGCCATCTGGGCAGGGTCTGCAGTAGAAGCCTGGCTCCTACATCAGCCAGCTTAGCGCCGAGCGAGCCCGTGGTATCCGTACAGGAGGTCCCCACCTTTTCCTGGGCTAGAATCGGTCCGGTATCAAGCCCAGCGTCCATCAACATTATGGTAACACCAGTAAGTTCATCTCCACACAGAATGGTATTGGCAACTGGAGACGGACCTCGATGCCGTGGCAATAATGAAGCATGGACGTTAAGACAGCCAAATCTGGGCAAGGACAGCACTCCCTGGGGAAGAACAGAACCGAAGGCAGCCACAACTATGAGTTCGGGCTGCAAGCTGGCCAGCCCCTTCGCCACCTCGCTTGACCTGAAAGTCTCGGGTTGAATGACCGGTATTTGTCGCTCCAGCGCCAGTTTCTTCACCGGAGAAAAAACGACTGGGCGCCCCCTGCCAGCGGCTTTGTCGGGCTGAGTATACACAGCAACGACCCGGTAGGAACTGCGGAGCAAAGATTCCAGTACGGTCACAGCAAACTGCGGCGTGCCCATAAAAACGGTACGGATTGTCATAGTCGAACCATTTTTTATTAATTTCCTAATTATGTCAAACATTGCCTAGCGAAGGTCTTATCAGACCTGATATTCTGTAACTGGTTACTATTTGCAACTGGCAAGTTCTTAGATCTTAATCGCTCCTCGATACTTTTTTCGGCCATCTTTGTGGTTGAGCGTTGTTGGGAATAGGGATACGTTGGAATCAGCAAGAGATATTTGGCAGAGTGCCCTCGGCAAGCTGCAAATTCAGATCAGTAAGGCAAATTACACAACCTGGCTCGGTGATAGCCACGGTTTGAATTGCCGTGACAATGTATTTGTGGTCGGTGTGCCTAACGTCTTTGTCGCCGAATGGCTATCCAAGCGCCTTTATCCGCTGGTAAGGAAGACCTTGGTTGATATTACCGGTAAGGATATGGACGTCCGTTTCGAGGTCTGCAATCGCGAACAGCCGCCGACCAGCCCTTTGTTCGCTCAAACCGATGGTGGAACAAGCAGCAAAGCCACGCACTACAGGTTTAATCCAAAGTATACCTTCGACAACTTTGTTGTCAGCGACTCTAATCGTCTAGCTTATGCCGCCGCTGTGGAGGTGGCCGAAAATCCCGGAACTAGTTACAACCCTCTCTTAATTCATAGCGCCACAGGGCAAGGTAAGACTCACTTACTACATGCGATCGGCCACTTAACAACAAACAATGGGCTGCAAGCAGCCTATGTTACCGCAGAGCAATTCGCCAACGACTTCATACTAGCGGTGAGAGAGAAACAGGTGGACAAGTTCCGCAGCAAATTCAGAAACATCCATGTCTTTCTGTTCGACGATGTTCATTTTCTGCTCGACAAGAAACAGACATTACAGTGTTTCTTCCACACCTTCAACGAGCTGTACAGCGATTGCCGACAAATCGTCATCACCTGCGACTGTGGTCCCCAAAATATGCGTCCGCTTAGCAACAAGCTGAAGTCACGCCTTGAGGGCGGACTTGTCGTGGACCTACGCCCCCCTGACTTTGAAACACGCCTGAACATCCTACGGGCTAAAGCTGAGAGACCAATGACTTCAGAACTCGAAGGGGTGCTGTCTATTGTCGCAGAGAGAGTATGCGAGAATGTCCGCCAGCTTGAAGGTGCTCTGGTATATTTAACTGCCCAGGCTAAGCTAAGTGGAGCCGAGATCACTCCTCAAACAGTCAACAATTTGTTAACAAGCATGACGTCAAAACAAGACATAAAGCAGCTATTAAGGACGGTAGCTGACTATTTCAGCATTCCAGCAGAAGAGCTGACTAACAAGAAGAGAGACAAGAAAACTACACTGGCACGACACGTAGCCATCTATCTCTTACGCGAAGGCTATAGTTGCTCTCTGTCCGAAATCGGTAAAGAACTGGGCGGTAGAAACCATGCCACAATCCTTCACGGGTACGAGAAAATAGCTAGCGCATTGAGCACTAATCCACATCTTTGTGACCAGATCGCGGGTATTAGGGAGAGCCTTAGTTCTCAGCAAAATCATAATAAGGCATGCCAAACTCTGTAGACCTAGTGATAATTTGTGGATAGATTGTTGCTTATTCTGTCCTGTTTGCCCCATCAGTCCTAGTCTCCCCAACCGTTTCAGTTCCCATACAACGATATCGCTTATAGTAGTTAATATACACCTATTAATCTAATTAGCTATATGGTAAGTTATCAACTAATGATATACAGAAAGGGAATTGGGGTTGTTGGCGGATGTGGTGGGTATGGATGCATCAGCTTTCGGAGGGAGAAGTATATTCCTTTTGGTGGGCCGGATGGTGGGGATGGGGGAGAGGGTGGGAATGTGATTATTATATGCGATCCGAACCTGACTGACTTGAGTTTGCTTAGACGAAGGGAAGACTTTGCAGCTGGGGACGGTCATCGAGGTGAACGCTCCCGGAGGCGGGGCAGGAAAGGGAAGGATCTGGGTATTTCAGTGCCTGCGGGTACAATGGTTTTCACTAGGGCTAAATCAGGGGAAGACACACTTCTGGCGGATTTGAGGGCACCAGGGCAAAGAGCTTTGGCGGCTAAGGGAGGTCGAGGAGGGCTGGGCAATGCGCGTTTTGCCACAGCGGTCAATCAAGCTCCTAGGATTGCCGGCAAGGGTCAATCAGGAGAGAAACGGGACATTATCCTGGAGGTGAAACTCATCACAGATATCTGTATTGTCGGACCTGCCAACTCGGGGAAATCCACTTTACTATCTGTCATATCGAGAGCCAAACCCGAAATTGCCGGTTACCCGTTTACCACCCGCCAACCGGTTCTAGGAGTCATGCCAGGCGATAGAAGAGACTTCGTTGTTGCCGAAATCCCTGGCCTTGTCGAAGGCGCTCATTCAGGTAAGGGATTGGGGAACGATTTCCTGCGCCATACGGAGAGGACCAAGCTGCTGATTTATTTGTTGGATGGCAGTTCGCCCAGTGTTGTTGATGACCTCGGCACGTTGGACAGAGAGATAGCCCTATACAAAGACTTATCGCACAAGGCGAGAATCGTGGCGGTAAGCAAGGTAGATTTGCCTGAGGTCCAGGCTTCTCTACCTGCGATGCAACAATGCTTTGCCAAGGTTGGGGTGCCCGTATTCTTCATCTCTGCAGTGAGCGGCGAAGCCGTGTTAGAATTGACCAGGAAAGCCGTGGAAATGGTGGAGCAGGCGAGCCGGGAAGAGGAAATGATTGCCCGGCCTCAGATAGCGGTATTCCGCCCCAAGCCGAGAAAGTAAAGAAGTGAACATAGGGGTTCTTGGTGGCACGTTTGACCCTATCCATGTAGGTCACCTGATTATCGCTGAAGAAGCAAGGATGAAGCTGGGGCTGGCCGAAGTCCTGTTCGTGCCTGCCGGGCGGCCCTGGCTCAAGCAAGATCGTGATATTACGCCGGCAGTCCACAGGGTGGAGATGGTCCATCGTGCCATAGCGGATAATCCCTATTTCAAGCTTAACACTCTTGAGGTGGATCGCACCGGTCCATCCTGCACCGTGGATACTCTGGAATCTCTGCAAGACCAACTGAGCAGCGAAACAAGTCTTTTCTTTATCCTTGGGCGTGATACATTGGCCGAACTGGCTTTGTGGAAGGAACCGCGGAAGGTAATTCAACTCTGCCGACTGGTGGTTCCCCCAAGGCTGGGCTCAAGAGATTTGAGGCACTTAGAGGAAGCGATACCCGGACTACTGGAGAGGGTCATTCAGCTTCATATGCCTGTAATCGGGATTAGCTCTTCAGAAATCCGCCAGCGCATAGCTCGAGGGCTGTCCGTTCGTTACCTGGTGCCCCCTGGGGTAGAAAAATACATAACCGAACAAAAGATATATTCGACATCTGTCAGATAACTAACGCTCGGGCTCAGCCGCGCGGTTACGCGTCGGCTGCAAGGAGTTGTTAGAAGCAGGACTATTAGACTCTAGCAAGCTTTTTCTCCAGTTTCCTACCGTGACATGCTTTGTATTTTTTCCCGCTATTACATGGGCAGGGACTGTTGCGGTTTAGACCAGATTCGAGCAGCTGAAGCGTCAATAACTTCGTCTCTTGTAACCACTGATGCAATTGAGCTTCGGACCCTTCAAGAGAGATTTCAAACTGATGGGCTTTATCACCCTTGTTCTGAATCCGAAATATCGCGTCACATATGCCGATAAAATCCCGCGTTACTGGATTGTCAGCAAGTGGGACACGGATATTGTTAACCTGTTTCCCCTCGTCTCTCATGCTGGGATCGGGCAAGAATAGTATCTTCTCAACCTTGAAAGGCTTGGGGGTTATGTCCAATAGCTCATTTTCTGGGCTGAGCCAAACCGCGTGAAACTCAGCTTCAAGCAAGACACCGGACCATTCCCAAAGTTGCCATCCATAGTGGACTTTTCCACCACATTCCTGTACTTTTCTGTCGACGGCAGGAAAGCACTCATTAACCTGAGCATACGACTCTGGGCTATGCTTTACATACGCAGGCTCCTGTGAACCACATAGCGAGCGGCACAAACTAAGTATCGATTCTGAGATTGTTGACGGTGTGCCTGTCGAGTTAGCCATCTGACGCTCATCCACGGCTTCTAATAATGACTATGCGGAAAGAATTCCGTACAACCCATTATTTATTGCCATTGTCGGGATTCCCTGGCGAATTCTCCCCATATCACACACCCACTTGGGTCCGGGGGAAGCCGGACGGCTAAACATCAAGGTTTCTGACGCTTTGAGCGTGGGCCTGGATGAATCTCTTGCGAGGCAAAACCTCATCGCCCATGAGCATACGGAAAGCCGCGTCTGCGGCTATGGCGTCTTCTGCCTGTACTCTGAGGAGGGTTCTGGTAGCAGGATCCATGGTTGTCTCCCATAGTTGCTGAGGCGTCATCTCTCCCAGCCCTTTATATCTTTGAATCTCTGCTTTGTCCGCTTTCAGTCCTTTGAGTTTCTCCTCTTTTTCCTGATCAGAGTAAAGCCAGAACTCCTGTTTACCGGATTTGAGTCGGTAAAGCGGTGGTTGGGCGATGTAGAGGTAGCCCTGGTTGACTAGCTCGGTCATATGGCGGTAGAAGAAAGTGAGCAGCAGAGTGCGGATGTGCGAGCCGTCAACGTCAGCATCGGTCATGATGATTATTCGGTGGTAGCGAAGTTTAGAGCTATCAAATTGTTCGTCAGCACTTGCTTTGAGCGCTGTGACTATGGCCCGTAACTCTGCATGTTCCAGAATCTTGTCTTTGGCAGCTTTCTCTACGTTTAGTATTTTGCCTCTAAGAGGGAGAATAGCCTGAAAGCGGCGGTCTCGCCCTTGCTTAGCTGAGCCGCCTGCTGAGTCACCTTCAACCAGGTAGATCTCACATTTTGCTGGCTCTTTGTCGGAGCAATCGGCTAATTTCCCGGGCAGCGTTGATGTTTCGAATCCAGTCTTCTTCAGAACGAGGTCGCGGGCTTTGCGAGCTGCCTCTCTGGCTCTGGCAGCGGTGAGGCACTTCTCTATGATTGCCTTAGCCTCGTTGGGGTGTTGCTCCAGGTAAAGGGACAGGCTGCTGGCCACAGCAGATTCAACATGGCTTTTTACCTCGGGGTTGCCGAGCCTGGCCTTGGTTTGTCCCTCAAATTGGGGCTGCGGCAGTTTTACACTGATGATAGCTATTGCCCCTTCGCGCACGTCTTCCCCGGTTAGGTTGGGGTCAGCATCCTTCAAAAACTTCGAATTCCGGGCATAATCGTTAAGAACTCGAGTCAGTGCTGAGCGGAAGCCGGTAAGGTGGCTGCCTCCGTCTCGAGTATTCACACAGTTAGCGAAAGAGAGAGTGGACTCGGTGAAGCTATCATTATATTGCAGAGCTACTTCGATTACGGTGCTATCTGTCATGGTGGAGGTGTAGATGGGGTAGGGGTGAACAAGACCTCTATTCTTGTTGAGGCGGCGAATGTAACTAGCTATTCCCCCATCGAAGTAGAACGCTTTTTCTTGATCGGCTCTCTCGTCTTTGATAGCGATTTCTACTCCTTTGTTCAGGTAAGCCAGTTCCCTCAGGCGCTGGCAGGCCATGTCGAAATCGTAGTCAATGCTCTCGAATATTTCTTTATCAGCCAGGTAGGATATCGAAGTGCCTGTGTCCTGTGTGTCGCCAATAATCTGTATTCTATGCTCGGGTACCCCCTCCTTGTATTCCTGGTAGTAGATCTTGCCCTGGCGTTTAACCTCGGCTTTGAGCCAGGAAGACAGGGCATTTACCACTGAAGCGCCAACCCCATGGAGACCACTGGATACACCATAGACATGATTGCTAAACTTGGCTCCGGCGTGCAGGCGAGTCATCACTGCTTCTAGCGCCGTGATCTCTTGTCCCGGGATGCTTTCCGTGGGGATACCTCGTCCATTGTCAGTCACAGTGACGCTGTTATCTTCGTGTATTTCTATTTCAATTCGGCTGCAGCAGCCGGCCATGGCTTCGTCTATGCTGTTGTACACTATCTCGTACAGGATTTGGTGCAGTCCGTACTTGTCGGTGCCGCCAATGTACATGCCCGGGCGTAAGCGTACGGCCTTAAGTTCATCTAGGATCTGGATGTCTTTGGCAGTATATTCCGACTTTGCCTGGTTATTTACGTCATTTTGAGGCATAGGTAGTTTGTTTCCGAGTACATTTGCTGAAGTGCTGAATCAGACTATTAGGGGAAAGATCTAGGTTTCCATGTGAGATTACTAGCACACTATATTATATCATATTCTGAGCTGCTCGAGCAATCTGGCTATTTCAGCTAAGGAGATAGTTTTCTGTTCGCCACTTCTCATGTCGCGCCACACCACGTTGCGCTGACTGATCTCCTGTTGCCCGAGGATGAGGGCGTAGGCAGTACCCAAGGAATCAGCTTGCCTCATCTGCCCCTTCAGGCTCTTGTCACCCGTAGCCATGATAAGGGCAATGCCAGCTTCACGTAGCTCCGAGGCAAGCTTGAGCGCCTCGGTCTTGGCTTCTCCTGACAAGTAGGCGATGAAAACAGCAGGTCTGGGCAACGGTGGAATGTCCAGCTTCTGTTTCTTCAGATTCAATATTATTCTTTCCAGCCCGGTTGCAAAGCCCACCGCTGGAGTAGATTTCCCTCCTAGTTCCTCTATGAGGTTATCATAACGACCACCTCCGCCAAGGGCGCTTTGGCCTCCATTGGCTCGAGGTTCAACCTCGAACACTGTCCTGGTGTAATAGTCCAACCCACGGACCAATCTGGGGTTCAATCGAAAGGGAATGCCCACTACGCCCAAATATGTTCGGACACTTTGGAAGTGGAGCTGGCATTCACGGCAGAGATAATCGGTAATTTGTGGTGCGGTTTCAGCTACTTCCTGGCAAGGGGTCTTCTTGCAGTCGAGCAGGCGTAGCGGATTCTTGACCAGCCTGATTTTGCAGTCAGGGCAGAGGCGGTCTATGTAGTCTGAATAATGCTGTTTCAGTACTTCTAAATATCCGGGGCGACAAACCTTGCAGCCAATGCTGTTGAGTTGAATAATGAACTGAGATAATCCCAGTGAATGAAAGAAGTGACTGGCCATTTCAATTACTTCAGCATCAAGGGCAGGGTCGGCCTCGCCCAAAGCCTCAAAGCCGAATTGGTGATGCTGGCGATATCTCCCTGACTGGGGGCGCTCATATCTGAACGCTGGTCCGATGTAGTAAAGCTTCACGGGTTGAGGTGAGTTGAATAACCCGTGCTCGAGATAGGCCCGGCAGACCGGGGCTGTCCCCTCGGCCCTCAGCGCCAATTCTTGCCCGCTCTTGTCTGCAAAGATATACATTTCCTTGTCGACGATATCTGTCCCCCCAGCCACAGTTTTGGTGAAGATCTGAGCATCTTCGAATATTGGTGTGCTCAGTGGCTGGTAACCATAGAGCCGGCATAATGAAGCAGCCTTCTCTTCTACGTACTTCCAGTAGGCATGCTCTTCTGGCAGGATGTCGAATGTCCCACGAGGTGCTTTGTGCACCGATATACTCCTTCTCTATTCCCTAGTTTACCATATTCACTTGTTTGCGTTAGGTTCGCTATTTGAGTATTATGAATTAGATGAACGACAAGAAACTCATAGAATTGGCCAGTAGCTATCTGCCTGAGGATAAGATAGCTCTGGTCAAGAAGGCCTACGAATTTGCTGCCAAGGCTCACCGGGGACAAGTGCGCAGGACAGGAGGGCCTTATTTGGAGCATCCTTTGAATGCAGCTATGATTTTAGCTGAGCTATACCTCGATGCTGAAACGTTAGCTGCTGCCTTGTTGCACGATGTCCCCGAGGACTGTGGAATATCTCTGGAAGAGATAGGAGCCAAATTTGATTTGCCGGTAGTCAAACTGGTTGATGGAGTCACTAAGCTGAACAAACTCGCCAATAGAGCTCGAGCGGGAGAAGCAAGATCGAAGGGTCAGGCGGAGAACTTGCGCAAAATGCTCCTGGCCACAGCTGAAGACCTGAGGGTGGTTCTTATAAAACTGGCAGATAGGCTGCATAATATGCGGACACTGGGGGCCTTACCGGCGGAGAAACGCCGGGCCATTGCGCAAGAGACTCTGGAAATATATGCTCCCTTGGCGCACCGTCTGGGCATGAGGGAGGTGAAATGGCAATTAGAGGATTTGGCCTTTCGTTATCTAAAACCACGTGATTATCATCAGATTGCCCGCCTGCTGGCTGGGAAACGAGCTGAGAGAGAAGGCTTCGTGAACGAAGCTAGCCGGATCCTAAGCCAGGAGCTAGATAAGGCGGGCATAGAAGCCAAAGTGTATGGGCGGCCGAAGCATATCTACAGCATATATCAGAAGATCAGCAAATATGATGCACAGGGCAAGAATTTCGGGGATATCCATGACCTTTCTGCTTTACGTTTGTTGGTGGACTCGGTTTCAGATTGCTATAAGGCGCTAGGTGTGATCCATACTCTTTGGCGTCCTATACCTGAGGAGTTCAACGATTTCATTGCTAATCCCAAGGATAATGGCTACAAAGCTCTGCATACTACAGTGATGTGCCAGGGTACGACGCCATTGGAGATACAGATCCGAACCTACGATATGCACCGAATCAACGAATACGGGGTGGCCGCTCACTGGCTTTACAAGGAAGGGAAGGCAGGAGAGAAACTAAGTGATGAGATAGCTTGGCTGCGACAGCTTGGTGATTGGAGGGAAGAGCTTGATAGTGAAGAGTTTCTGGAATCTGTCAAAACAGATGTTCTTGTCGACCGCGTGTTTGTCTACACTCCAAAAGGAGAGATAAAGGAGTTGCCTAGGGGCGCTACTCCCCTGGATTTTGCGTTTCGAATTCATACGGATTTGGGTTACAGATGTATTGGTGCAAAGGTGAATGGCAGGCTGCAGCCCTTGAACTATGCTCTTAAGAACGGCGATGTGGTGGAGATCATGGCCAGTAAAGTGGACAAAGGGCCGAGCCTGGACTGGCTTAATCCTGAGTTGGGCTACATTAAGACATCTCACGCACGAACCAAGATACGGCAGTGGTTTGCTAAACAGGAACGAAGTCAAAGTATTGAAACTGGCAAACAGATCTGGGACAAAGAGGTCAAGAAGTTGGGCGTCGATTTGCCTGGTGTCGACAAGATGGCGCGCCTGCTTGACTATGACAGTGCAGATGACCTTTTTGCTGCCCTAGGCAGTGGCAGTATCAATGCTTCTCAGATAATGCTTAGACTGAGCGGGGCATTGGAGCCTACCGAAGAAGGGCCTGAAGTTGTGCCTCCACGGAAGATCAGTCCTGTCAGCATTAACGTCTTGGGCGTAGGTGACTTGCTTACACGTTTGGCTAATTGCTGTCATCCCTTGCCCGGGGATAAGATTATTGGGTACATTACTCAGGGTCGAGGTATCACTGTCCACCGCAGAGATTGCCCCAACATTGTCCACGAGGACGAAAAAGAGAGGTTGGTGAAGGTGGAGTGGGGTGCCGTGGCGCAAGTCTACCCCGTGACGATTCAGGTGGATGCTTGGGACCGGGTTGGCCTTGTTCGGGATATTAGTGCTATTATAGCCGAGGAAGGGGTGAACCTCACCGAGGTAAACATGGACAATCACCGTGATGATAGCGTCACACTGCATTTTACCTTGGAGGTGAAGAATGCTGCCCAGGCGAGCAAAATAATGTCTAGAATCCACTCGGTGTGGAACGTAGCGAGCGTAACAAGAAAGGGGGAAATACGTGTCAGCTAGTAAACAAGGTAACAAGGTGGCCAGAACAGCAGAGAGAAAGCGGTTGCGGAACCGCTTGGTGCGTCGCAGTGTCAAAACGGGCATAGTTAAGGCCAGAAGTTCAGCCGATGCCGGGGAAGAATCGGCAAAGCAGAAGGTGATGCTGGCCGTAAGTAATGTAGATAAGGCAGTAAGCAAAGGAATTATTCATAGAAACAAAGGTGCCAGACTCAAGTCTGGCTTGATCAGGAAGCTGAATAAGAAATAGTTGTCTGCCGAGCCATGACAGTTGAGTCGCTTTTTTGCCAGAGCAGGAGTGAACTGTCAACTCCATAATGCCCTGCATATCGCGAGCTATGAAATACAAGAAGCAACGACAAGAATGCAAAAGACGAAGGAGGATTCAAGCAAAAGTTCAGCCCCTTTTCGCCTTTGAGTCGTAGTCTCAATCTTCTGGTATTCGATTTCGGGTTAATGCGGTGCTGTCTCAATTCCAAGTAGTAGGGCAAGCTCTTTTCACTCAAGGTTTGGTTTCTCCCCAGGGAGGTAACCTCAGCGTCAAACTTGGGGAACGTCTCGTTATTACCCATCGAGGCAGTGCCCTGGGTTACATTCAAGAGGGGGACCTGGTGGAGACGGGGATAAGCAAGAATAATCGGGTCACACCCCTGGCTTCTACGGAGCTGGAGGTTCATCGCTGCATCTACAAGAACACCCCGGCATTGGCGGTAGTACATGCGCATCCTCCTTACTCTGTGGCATTATCGTTCACAGAGAAGGAGATTGTGCCCCCCGATATAGAAGGACGGGCCCTGTTATCCAGGGTGCCTGTATTATGTACAGGGTCGGGAGGGAAGGCGGTCGAACTTGCCGATAAAATGGCCAAGTTGCTGAGAGAGCACAGGGTGGTTTTGGTGCGAGGGCATGGGACTTTTGCTGCCAGCCAGCTGTTAGAGGAAGCCTACTACTATACTGTTGTCTTGGAGCAGAGTTGCCGTCTGCTTTATTTGCTCAAGGCCCTGCAAGTAAATCCCGGGGCGGCTCCCGTTTGAGAAATCCCTTTATGCCTTCCCTGCTCTAGTGGAAACCAGGCAATACCACTCACGGTATTTGGCATTCCTTCCCACCATCACTTCGGCAAAGAGCTTTTGTAGTTTGGCAGTCACTTTGCCGATCTTCCCGGTGCCTATCGTACGGCGGTCGATTTCCAATACGGGTGCCACGTTGGCTGCTGTCCCGGTGAAGAAGCATTCCTCAGCCACATAAAGTTCGCTTCTGTCAACCTGCCGCTCAATGGTATCTATCCCCAACTCATTTCTGGCCAATTTAATGACCGTGTCCCTGGTGATGCCCATGAGGATGTTATCGGAGGAGGGTGGAGTTGTCAGTTTACCCCCTAACACGAGAAAGATATTCTCGCCGCTGCCCTCCGAGACATGTCCGTCCTGAGTCAGCAATATTGCTTCATCAAAGCCGTTTTCGCAGGCTTCCGTCTTAGCCAGTGCGCTGTTCACATAGATGCCACAGATCTTGCCCCGTGGCGGAATCATGGTATCATCAACCCGACGCCAAGATGAAGTGCAGCAACGAACGCCATTTTCGACATCCAGGTAAGGTGGGAGCGTGGTCACGATAACGAGGAAATCATCGTCCAGGTTGTGCAGACGGACCCCTACAGCCTCGGAGCTCTTGTAAGCCAGGGGGCGGATATACACGTCTTCCTGATAGCCGCTTCTCTCCACAAGCTCCGCGGTTAAATGGCAGAGCTTATTAACGGAGTAGGGAAGATTCATCTTCAGGATACGGCAGCCGTCAAGCATTCGCTTATAGTGGTCCTGGATCCTGAAAAGGCAAAATCTCCTCTGCTTGTCATCCCAGTTACCGCGAATGCCTTCAAAGCAAGCGGTGCCGTAGTGGAGGGCATGGGTCAGGACTCCGATCTTGGCTTCGGATAGTGGCATGAATTGCTTCTGGAAAAAGGCATAATCCGCCATGTTGCCCCTTTTTGTTGTAGGGATTAGTAGTCAATTATACTTCGTATTGCAGGCCCAAGACAAGCCCCGCCATTCGAGGCCACTCCCTTTGGTCACCACCGCTCAGCTAAGACGACTGGTCACTTATGCTGCTCTGCCTATAGGGAGTTATATAACAACGTTGTTCCCTAGCCGGTAGAGCCTTGTAGTCGTGCTAACCAGGGATCATTGTCTCCAAGCCCGATCAAGTTATTCTGCACCGTGGTTATGATGACCTGATCAGAAGTCCCTCTAATTTCTGCCAGCTTTCCGATAACATCCTTGACTAGCGTTGGGGTCCCGACATTTCCAGTGAGTGACTCGTTTCCTCCAGGGTTGTCCGTTTCTGTAAGGATCAACTCTGCCGGCAAGTATTCTGCAATATGCTGGATATGCCGTGAAAGCAGCACTTCAACTCCAATGGTGAAGTAGAATCCATGCTCTACCATTGCCTCAAGAACTTGCCACGGGCCCGAGTACCAGTGGATAACTACGCGCTCCATGTTGTACTTCTCTAAGAGCTGAAGGGTTTCGCTTTCCGCGCCCTTGGTGTGTACGATGACAATTTTCCTTTGCCTGCTCGCCGCTCTGAGGAAGTGCTCAAATACTCTCCTCTGGTCGTCGTATCGCGATGTTTCGTTAACGAAGTAATAATCCAGGCCAATCTCCCCGATCATGGGACTCTCAGTAATAGGCCCATCCGAATCGTCGAGACAACCGACGTACTCGGAAGCATTCCAGGGATGGATACCGAAAACAGGTAAGATGAGGTCGGAAGTGGCAGCTATCTTCACGTTTTGCTGGTACGAGGGGAGATCCATGGAATTAGTGATTGTGAAAATTCTGTGCTGTCTTATTTGCTCCAATGCATACGCCAGATTCTCTCTATATCTATCCAGGTGACAGTGAGCATCGATCAGCATCTACTACTCCTTAATACTGAACGAAGAAAAGCTTCTTCCAATGAAGTGTATGTCTAGAGCCCCATGTTTGTCCAACACTGCATGAAATTCGCAGTCAGGCAGTTTGTATTCACTCTTCAAGAAAAGACTGCCCCACTGTGTCGCTTAAGGAATCGCCAGTCAATACTATAATCGTAAACGGCAATCCTGATATCTGGTTCGAATATGATGCCAATATTGGTTGAAGCGTGGCAGTGCAGGGCTTCCTGACTCCCTGACGCTACATTAAGTCTTGTGCCAGGCATACCGATCACCTATAATCAGCGGCAAACATTCATGGACATAACTTACTTCGTTATCCAAGCCATATTCTGGCTCTTCGGTTTCTTCTTCCTGTTCCGTATTCCACGCTGCACAAGGAGCCACAGGGGAGGCACGGAGCGGCGTCCGAGCATATCCGTAATAATACCGGCTCGCAATGAGGCAGACTCACTACCTGTTCTCCTGACATCCCTGCGAAATGGTGATTATATCCCCGATGAAATCATCGTCGTTGTCGGTCAATGCGAAGACGAAACTAAAGAAGTCGCCAAGGGAGAAGGAGTGACAGTCCTCGACTCAGCACCCCTGCCTGAAGGCTGGGTCGGGAAGCCCTGGGCATGCTATCAAGGCGCCCAGCTGGCAAGGGGGGATATACTCATCTTCCTGGACGCAGACACATGTGTTGAGAAAGGTGGCCTGAGAGCCATAGTAGATACATACCTCGAAACAGACGGTATCGTTTCATTACAGCCATACCACAGAACCAGGAGACTTTACGAGCAGCTCTCTGTGTTCTTCAACATAATCATGATGGGCGCAATGGGACCTTTCACAGTAATGGGTAGCCGTATCAGGCCGATTGGACTGTTCGGTCCATGTGTCGTCATGAGAAAAGAATACTACTTCGAAAGCGGCGGTCATATTGCTGTGAAAGGCGAGGTAGTAGAGGATCTTGCCCTCGGAGAGAAACTAAAGAAGTGCAATCTCCCGATTCACTGCTATGGCGGGCAGGGTACGATTTCCTTTCGTATGTATCCTAACGGCATAAGAGAACTGGTAGACGGGTGGAGCAAGGGTTTCGCCTCCGGAGCTCGCATGGCCCACATTCCCTTGCTTGTGGTGACTATTGCATGGATCGGCAGTGGCATAAGTGCGACAGTATTAGCAATTGGAGCGGTATGGAGCATGCAGAATACTGCTATCATGTGGTGGACGCTGGCATATCTAGCCTGTGCCATTCAGGTCCAGTGGATGGCCTTCCGAGTTGGTACGTTCAAGTTCTATACTGCGCTTCTATTCCCGATTTCGCTAATATTCTTCGTAGGGGTTTTCTTTCGCTCGATTTTTCTGATTTCCATCAGGAGAAGCGTTAGATGGAAGGGCATAGCAATTAGCCTGAAAGACAAAGCGCAAGCGCCATGATCTTTCATCTGTCTGGTCCGTGGGCAATAGTCATCAATATTACGGTTTGGCTAGTCATACACTTGGGCGTTGGCATGTCAACCCCGAGGATCGGGCCGAACTTGTTCAATCCACAATCATGGCTCTACAGGCAGCGGATTTGGGAAAAGGGCGGGAAAACCTACAAATCTGCTCTCAAAGTCAAGAAATGGAAGCGGCTTCTGCCAGACGGTGTCGCCGTATTCAAAGGTGGATTCAAGAAGAAGCATTTGGAGAACGCCGACGCAGCATATTTAGAAAGACATATCTTGGAGACATGTCGGGCCGAGTTCACCCATTGGGTCATTCTTCTTTTTGCGCTCATCTTCTTCGTCTGGAACGAATGGTGGATTGGGCTGATCATGGTGGCTTACGGGCTTGCGACCAATATGCCCTGCATTATCGCCCAGCGCTATAACAGGATGAGACTGGAAAGAATGTATGAGAGATACAATCGAGATTGAGGACGGGACCCGGGTATAAAGATTCATTTGCGCGCACTAATACCAATTCTGCGCAGATTGCTGTATTTCGCGTCAAACCATGGTTGTACTGCTGTTTGAACGGCTTCTGATACAATTAGATGAAGTTTTTTGCGGGCGACAATTGATAAAGAGCAGGAGCTCCCGCCACATTTTTTGAGGAGATATATCATGCGATACGATGTAGTAGTAATCGGCGCAGGGTTATCCGGCTTAGCCGCTGCCAGTCTGCTTGCTAAGAGAGGCCTGCGTGTGGCCGTGGTTGATAAGAACTACGAGCCGGGCGGTTCCTGTGGGATCTTCAAACGAAACAACATTATCTTTGACCAGGGGGCTGCCATGCTCTATGGCTTTGGAGAGCAGGGATTCAATGCTCATCGCTTTGTCTTCAACTGCCTGGAGGAGCCGATCGACGTTATTAAGCATGGTTTGCTGTACTGCGTGAATTTCAAGGGTAGGAGAATAAGATTCTGGGCAGATGTTGAGATGTTTGCTGAGGAACTGGCGGAAGTGTTCCCCTCTGAAAGGGAAAGTATAAAGAGGTTCTATCATGACCTTGAGACAATGTACAGACATGTGATGGTGGAGAGCCCGAGTTATACCACCCCCGATGAAACGGATCCAGACGAATCATCAAAAGGCTTCTTACGGCATCCAGAGTCCTATGCTCGGTTCCTGAGCTATCTTGATAAGAGTGCAAAGGACTTGTTGAATGAATATTTTTCCGATCCAGAGATATTTAAGTTCTTCGATAAGCTTACCTCCACTTACTGTTATGCCACGGTAGAAGAGTCTCCAGCCGTCCTGGCTGCGGTCATGTTTGTGGATAATCATGTCGGAGGAAGTTACTATCCGGCCGGTTCCACGCTTTTTCTACCGGGGAAGCTGGAGAAAGCCATAGAAGAAAATGGCGGGGATATGCTACTTGAGAATGAAGTAGTAAGAATTCTGTTTAACGGCGATCATCCTTCGGGGGTAGAACTGAATAGCGGCAATAATATATATGCAGACAATCTCGTTTATTCGGGGACAGTGTGGAATTTGTACGGGAAATTGATCGATAGAACACATTTGACAGCTCAAAGAATGGACTGGGCGGCAAATCAAGTGCCCACCCATCCCAGCGTTGTATTATATGCCCATATAGATAAGCGAGTTATTCCGGAAGATACAGCGCCAATTGAAATGCTGGTGGGAAATCCGGATTTGCTTGATGAAAGTGAAGTGACCGCCTATATTCTGAGTATCGACGACAGGACCTTATGCGATGAAAACGGTCATGTTGTTGTTGCCATCGGGCCGACATTTGCAGATTGGAATTATGAAGACACAGACGATTATCTTTCCAAGAAGGGGAAGGAGAAAGCGCGGTTGATTGCGGTACTAGAAAAGAGGTTTCCTGGATTCACGGATGGCGTACGCTATGCTGAAGTTGCCACACCGAGAACCATAGAACGATACACGCTTAAGAATGGCGGTGCCGTAGCCGGACCTAAACAAATGCTGGGCCAGCACATGTTGCACAGGCTGCATACCAGAAGTGAATGGGATAATCTGTTCTGCTGCGGCGAGTCTACTGTGATGGGGACCGGTACCCCGACGGTGACCACATCTGGCATAAGTGCTGCAAACGCAGTGCTCAAGAGACTGAAGCTTGAGCCGTTCAGGTATCAACCCAGTATGAAGAATTATGTCAGGGTGGTGGATAAGCCATTTAGGGCAGAGAGCCTCTATGAAGGGTATCCGGAAGAAACGCGGGCAATCATGCGTGAAGCCTCCAGATGTCAGTATTGTGAAAATCCGCAGTGTTCCACAAATGCGGCCTGGGATATTCGCGGCATCATGAGACGGGTCACTGTGGGCAATTTCGCAGGGGCCGTAAAGGTTGCCAGGCAATTCCTCACTGGAGACAGCCTGAGCAAAGCGTCATTAACGGAATGTGAAAAACGATGTGTGCTCAACAAAGATGTTGGTTCATCGGTACGAATACAAGAGGTGATCAACTACATTACCGCCAAACAATGAACCACGCAGACAAAGGCAAGTTCCGTCGTATTGTGACCCAAGAAAGCTGGCGACTGTACGGCGCCGCTCTCACGCCAACAGTGTTCGATAGCTAAGCAGATCAGGACAGAGGACAATCAGGGCATCAGCTAGATCTACTCCAACGTGCTCTTCATTTCTTCGAATTGTTCCTTAGTGATTTCCCCTCTGGCAAAGCGGAGCTTCAGGACCTGAAGAGAATCCTCTGGCGAACTTGGAGGAGTCTGCTGATTGGTTGTGCCTGGGGATGTGGTTGCGCCACTCATTCCCCTTAGTTTCTCCTGAATGACCCTGGAGATGTAATCCGCCTGATCTTTTAAGAGCTTGTCCAGGACTAGGTCCTGGCTCATGAATCGTCGCCTTGCGGTGATGGTAGCAAACAGAATCCCCTTATCGACTTTGAGATTGGCTATATCTTCATATCTGTAGTCTTCAATCTCCTTGTGCAATCCCAGGGCTGATGGGGAGTACCTGATTATTCTCTGGTCGGTGACTATGATGGAGTCGGGTGTGATAGCAGCCTTCAGCCTCGACTGCTTTATGATTGCTAAGACTTGTTCGTCCGCCAACAACAGCTTCTTCACAGCGCCGGGGACTCTTATCGTCTTGCCTTCTGCGTGCATCGGAGCCTCCTAATAGTGGCCACAACAAGTAATTGGACTACTTAAAAGGGCGACCTTTCCCCTGAGGCTATTTCGCCTCATTCGCTCCCATCTTTGCATTAACGATAGACTACAACGCATACGATGTCAATAATTTCAGATGCGGACGCCTGACGGGATCCGACCTTTTGTAGTATCATGCAGGAGCGAAGGGCAGAGCAAAGGGTCGTACAGAAGGAGGTGAGAAGAATGAGTCTGCCAGTAGGAGAAGCATTACGGCGATTATTGCCTAGAAGATTTGACCGATGGCTCGATTTCAAGTCCATGAACAGGGGACACAAGCCCATATATGAAAATGTGGCCAGAGTGCTGGAGCTAAAGCCAGAAGATGACCTTCTTGAAGTTGCCTGTGGAAACGGCTTCTTCTTGAAGATCTATGCTTCACATGTCCATAGTGTTGCCGGTTTAGATATTTCTGAGCCTTCGGTCGCACTGGCAACCAAGAAGAACAAGAACCGTGTGATGGCAGGGACCGCGCGATTCGTGTGTGGTGAAGCATCGCAGCTCCCCTGGGAAGACAACAAGTTTAGTGTCGCTACATGTATGGGTGTTTTTCCTTGGTTGTCCAAGCCTTCTGACACACTGAAAGAAATCTATCGAGTGCTACGCCCTGCCGGCAGAGCAGTCATCAGTATCGAGTGGCACGCTGAAGATGGAGTTGACCGTTCGAAGGAGATTGAACGATTTGGTCATCAAACCTGGAGCGAACCCGATGTGCGAGCCATGTTTGAAGCAGCTGGCTTCTCGGACCTCTGCATTACCTACGCAGAAGGACTCAGGACGCGCAACATGATGATCGCATATGCAGTCAAACAGTAGAGGCGCGACTGAACATATCCTCACAATGTGTAACGGGCTTGGGGAACCAAAGAGTTGAGTCAACCCGGGCCCGCCACTTGTTGGTTTTCGCGTTTACACGTTGTCTGCCGTGTTATAATGACTCGAGGAAGTCCGCAGACGAGGTGATCATATGGCGACCGTTCGGATTTATGATGCCAAACAGAACAAGGTGGTGACGGTAGAGAAGATAGAGAAAACAGATGCAGAATGGAAGAAATTATTGACTGCAGACCAGTACGAAATCACCACCAGGAAAGGGACTGAAGTTCCGGGCACCTGTACATTTGACCAGATCCACGAGCTTGGCATTTTCCGCTGCGTCCGTTGTGGCACTGACCTCTTTCGCAGTTCCACCAAGTTCAATTCAGGGACGGGTTGGCCCAGTTACTATGAACCAATATCGCCACTCAACGTGGCACAGCAACCTGATACAAGTGAGGGCAGGCTACGGACGGAGGTGCTGTGCGCCAGGTGCGGTGCCCATCTCGGTCACGTTTTTGATGATGGGCCGCTTCCCACTGGCAAACGCTATTGCATAGACGGCATTGCGCTGAAGTTCGCTCCAGAGAACAAGCTATGACCGAAAGTGCCGGAACAGAAGTCGCCACACTTGCCGGCGGCTGCTTCTGGTGCCTGGAAGCGATCTTCAGGGAGGTGGATGGGGTTGAGCATGTGACCTCCGGCTACACAGGCGGCACTACCACCAATCCGACCTATCAGGAGGTATGCGCCGGTACCACCGGCCACGCCGAGGCGCTTCAGTTGGCCTTCAATCGTGGCAAGATCTCCTATCGGGAAATTCTCCAGATTTTCTTCTCCGCACATGATGCGACCACGTTGAACCGGCAGGGCGCGGATGTGGGCACACAGTACCGTTCCGCCATCTTCTATCACGACGATCAGCAGAGAGCTATCGCTGAAGCGGTTATCCAAGACCTCGATGAAGCCCGCCTATGGAAGAAACCGATCGTGACACAGGTTGTGCCGCTGGACCAATTCTATCCGGCAGAAGACTACCACCGGGAATACTTTTTGCGCCATCCAGACCAATCATACTGCCAGGTGGTGATTTCCCCCAAAGTCAACAAGTTCCGAAAGCAGTGGAAGAGACGGCTTAAGCGCGCGTCAACGAGATGACTTCTCGTTGCTGCTGAAGAAGGTATTGGAGTACAGTAGCGCCCCTCTCAAAGTTGGAGTGGGCAGCGTTGTTATTCTCTCTTCTTGACAGATTCCAACTTAGCCTTGGCCTCAGCGACTTTGGTGTGGAAGTCGTTCAGCTTGTCGCATGGGTACTCTGCACAGTAGGCGCAATTCGATACTTTTCTGTCAGACCCACATTTTCTTATATCGCATATACTGCAATAACCAAACTGTACGTCACCGACTGCTAGGCACCCGCTGCAATTGATATCTTCGGCCTTGAAGTTGTGCTGAAACTGTTTACTCCATTCTTCGGCAACCTTAGCCCTGGCCTTATTATCATTTCTTTGTGTTGCTTCATATGCCGGACATTCATTACAAGCAAGACCACAATAAGCCACTATTTCTTGCATATTCCCTCCCTCTCTAGTATCAGTGCTGTGAAATGGCACTCATGCAGCTGTCTACTAACAACTGACTGGTTGACAGCAATTGTATATCGCCACCATCGATGCCGCAATTTGGCAATCCGTTTTGGGGGGAAACTCGCCCTGTCTAGTTCGAGCCTCGGGGGAATCGAGAAAGATGAATCAGAGCCACCTTCCCTCGTCACATTGACGTATAATGTATGACGGAACAAACCTTGTGCTATAGACAAGACAAAGATTCCTGCAACTCCTGCGTTAGCTACAAGACAATGCGGGGGTAGCTAATCGTATCGGACTGTGTGTACGGGCAAGATGATAATTCAGACAACAGACAGATTGAAACTTGTCGCGGGAACAGAAGCGCTGGCAGCAGCTGAACTTGAAGGTAGAGAAAAGCTCTCGAAGCTCCTGGGAGCTCTGGTGCCCGAAACATGGCCCCCGGACAATCTTAGAGACGTCCTGGGTTATTTCCACGCACTTTATGAGGAACACCCCGAATGGCAAGGCTGGCTCACATGGTATGCGGTTCGAATTGATAACGATTATCCGATACTCTGTGGGGGTGTTGGTTTTAAGGGTCCTCCAGACAAGCGAGGAATGGTTGAGGTTGGCTATTCTATCCTTCCGGAGTTTGAGGGACAGGGCCTGGCAACGGAAATGGTAGCTGGCATAGTCCAATGGGCAAAGCAGCAGCCTGAGGTAAAACACATCGAGGCTGAGACAAATATCGATAATGGGGCTTCAATAAGAGTTCTGGAGAAGAA